>DATIOB010000098.1:0-1570 GCA_035473605.1 Conexibacter sp. | reverse complement strand
GCGTTGATCAGGCGTCGGTGTCGCCAGCGGTCGTGACGATGTCACGACCGGCGTACGTGCCGCAGACCGGGCAGACGCGATGCGGCCGCCGGGGGCTGTGGCACTGCGGGCACGCCTGCGTCGACGGCGCCGTGATCTTGTGCTGAGAGCGGCGCTTGTTCGTGCGCGCGTGGGATTGCTTCTGCTTCGGGACGGCCATAGAGCGGGAGAATGTACCAGGCTGGACGGTCGCGGCGCGCTGACGCGCCGCCGGCCGGTCGATCAGGGTGGGTTCTTACAGCTCCAGCTCGCGCAGCTTCGCCCAGCGCGGGTCGGGCTCCGCCGCGTGGGCGTGATCCGGCGCGTCGTTGAGGTTCTCGCCGCACTTGGCGCAGAGGCCCGCGCAGTCGGCTCTGCACAGCAGCTGAACGGGCAGCGTCAGCGCGAGCGCGTCGTTGGTCCACCGGCCGATGTCGACGACCTCGTCGTCGCTGACGTAGGGGCTGTCCAGCTCCTCGTCTCTGGCGCCCGGCTGCTCGACCTCGCGCGCATCGACCTTGAAGCTGTTCGCCGACGGCTCCAGGCAGCGCATGCAGGGACCGGCCAGCTCCGCCGTGAAGCGCAGCCGCAGCGCGTAGCCGTTGGCGGTCGTGCGCGAGACGTCGAGCCGCACCGGCAGCAGCGGCGGCCGCACCTCGTAGATCTGACCGCTGAGGTCGAACTCGGGGACCGCGACCTCGAGTTCGACCACGCTGGCCGCTCCCGAGGCGAGGCGGAGCGGCGCGAGGTCGAAGCTGTTTTCGGCACGTTCGGACATGCCTTCGAGATTAGCGGTGCCGCGGGTCAGCGCAGTTCGCGCTTGAGCACTTTGCCCGTGGCGTTGCGCGGCAGCTCGTCGACGAAGACGATCTCGCGCGGGACCTTGAAGCCGGCGAGGTTCGCTCTCACGTAGGCCTGCAGCTCCTCGGCGGTGCACTCGGTGTCGGCTCTCAGCGCCACGACCGCCTTCAGCCGCTGGCCCCACTCCTCGTCGGCGACGCCGACGACGGCGACCTCGCGCACCTTCGCGTGGCCGGCGAGCAGGTCCTCGACCTCCGACGGGAAGAGGTTCTCCCCGCCGCTTATGATCATGTCGTCGTCGCGGCCGTCGACGAACAGGCGCCCGGCGCCGTCGAAGTGGCCGACGTCGCCGGAGGACATCAGGCCGTCGATGATCTCCTTGCCGCCGCCGTTGGTGTAGCCCTCGAACGGCAGCTCGTTGCCGACGAAGATGCGGCCGGTCTCACCGGCGGGGACGTCTCTCCCCTCCTCGTCGAGCAGGCGGATGCGCGTGCTGTGCGGCGGGCGGCCGGCGGTGCCGGGCGCGGCGCGCATGTCCTCGGGGGTCGCGATCGTCGCCCATGCCACCTCGGTCGAGCCGTAGGTGTTGTACAGCACGTCGCCGAAGCGGTCCATCACGCGCGTCGCGAGCGGGCCCGGCAGCGCCGAGCCGCTGGCGGCGATCACGCGCAGCGAGCTGGTGTCGTAGCGGGCGATCGTCTCGGCGCCGAGCTCGAGGATCCGGGTCAGCATCACCGGCACGACGATCAGC
>DATIOB010000097.1:0-6569 GCA_035473605.1 Conexibacter sp. | reverse complement strand
GTGCGGCCGGCCGCCTCGGCCTCCTCGCGGGCGCGCTCCAGCGCCGCCGGCGGCGTCAGGCTCCACTCGCGCATCAGCGCGGGACGCCCGACGAGCGCGGCGTGACCGTCGACGACGCCCTCGACCCCGAGCCCCTCGCGGTTCGCGAACGACTCGACCGGGGGGAGAGCGGCGACACCGCGCGCGGCCGCGCTCTCGCCGCCCGTGTCCGGCGAGCCCTCCGCGATCCGCTCCCGCGCCGCCGTCGCGATCGCCCGCGCGATCGGGTGCTCGGAGGCGTCCTCCAACGCGCCGGCGATTCGCAGCGCCTCCCGCTCGGCGACGCCGTCGGCGACGGTGATCGACGCGAGGCTCATCCGCCCGCTCGTGACGGTGCCGGTCTTGTCGAGCACGATCGTGTCGACGGCGCGCGTCGACTCCAGCACCTCCGGGCCCTTGATCAGCAGCCCGAGCTGCGCGCCGCGCCCGGTGCCGACCAGCAGCGCCGTCGGCGTCGCCAGCCCGAGCGCGCAGGGGCAGGCGATGATCAGGACCGCGACCGCGGCCGTGAAGGCGAAGGTCGCGCTCTCGCCGGCGCCGAGCCAGAAGCCGAGCGTCGCGACCGCGAGCGCGATCACGATCGGCACGAAGACGCCGGAGACGCGATCGGCGAGCCGCTGCACCGGCGCCTTGCCCGACTGCGCGTCGCTGACCAGCCGCGCGATCTGCGCCAGCGCCGTGTCGGCGCCGACCTTCGTCGCGCGCACGACCAGCCGGCCGCCGGCGTTGACGGTCGCGCCCGCGACCTCGTCGCCGGGACGCTTCTCGACCGGGACCGACTCGCCCGTCAGCAGCGACTGGTCGACCGCGGAGGAGCCCTCCTCGACCACGCCGTCTGTCGCGACCTTCTCGCCGGGGCGCACGACGAAGCGGTCGCCGACGGCCAGCTGCTCGACCGGCACGCGCCGCTCCGCGCCGTCGTCCCCGAGCAGCGCGACCTCCTTGGCGCCCAGCTCCAGCAGCGCTCTCAGGGCGGCGCCGGCGCGGCGTTTGGCGCGCGCCTCGAAGTAGCGCCCGGCGAGGATGAAGACGGTCACGACCGCGGCCGTCTCGAGGTAGATGTGCTCGCCGGCGTCGCCGGAGGAGTCCGGCCACAGGTCGAACGGCATTCTCATGCCGGTCATGCCGGCGTCGCCGAGGAAGAGCGCGTACAGCGACCACAGCCAGGCGGCGAGCACGCCGACCGAGACGAGCGTGTCCATCGTCGCGGTCGCGTGCTTGGCGTTGAGCCAGGCGGCGCGGTGGAACGGCCACGCGCCCCACACGACGACGGGCGAGGCGAGCGTCAGCGCCGCCCACTGCCAGTCGTCGAACTGCAGCGCGGGGATCATCGAGATCAGCAGCACCGGCAGCGACAGCGCGGCGCTGATCAGCAGGCGCATGCGCAGCGCGGTGCTCTCGTCGGGCGACTCGGCGTCGGCCTCCGGCGCGCCCGCGCCGGACGCCGCGCCGGCCGCGCGCGGCGGCGCCGGCAGTCTCGCCGCGTAGCCGGCGGCGGCGACGGTGTCGAGCAGCTCCTGCGGCGCGACGGTCGCCGGGTCGTAGTCGACCGTCGCCTTCTCGGTCGCGTAGTTGACGCTCGCGGCGACGCCGTCGAGCTTGTTCAGCTTGCGTTCGATCCGGTTGGCGCAGGAGGCGCAGGTCATCCCGCTGATCGGCAGCTCGACGTGCTCGGTCGGGGCGGCGGCGCTCATCGCTCCACCTCCCGCGTGAAGGCGACCGTCTCGACGCGGCCGGCGACCTTGTACTGCAGGAAGAGGCGGTAGCGGCCGGCGGTCGGGAAGGTTGTCGCGAACGCGGGACCGGCGCCGGTCGGGTGGACGTGCAGAAAGGCGAGATCGCCCTCGCGCAGCGCGACGAGGTGGCCGTCGGCGCCGAGGTACGGCTGCAATCTGACCGGCGCGCCGTCGCGCTCGATCGCGAAGCGCAGCGTCTGCTCGACGCCGGCGCGGGCCGGCTGCGGGGCATTGTCGGCACCGGCCGCCGCGTCGTCGCCGCCGTGGCCGTGGCCGGCGGCGTCGCTGAGCGTGACGGCGTCGCCGCCGTCGGAGCGGGCGTGGGCCGTCGGCGCGGGCAGCGGCAGCAGGTCCGCGTCGCCGTCGACGCGCAGGTCGCTCGCGAGCGTCGCGGCCTCGCCGTCGCGGGCGAAGTCGGCGAAGAGGCGGTAGGAGCCGGCCTGCGGCAGCGTCAGCTCGGTCGACCAGGTGCCGTCGGCGGCCATCGCGGGGTGGAGGTGCTGGAAGCCGCTCAGGTCGCGCCGCACGACGATCAGGTGCAGGCGGCGCTCGTGCGTGAGGTCGAAGTCGCGCACCGTCGCGCCGTCGGCGCCGACGATGCGGAAGGCGAGCCGCTCGCGCGCGCCGCGGCGCAGCTCGGGCGTCTCGACGGCGAGGCGCAGGCCGTTCTCGGCCGATGCGAGGCCGCGGACGGCGTCGGCGCCGTTCTGCGCGCCGTGGTCGTCGCCGTGTCCGGTGGCGCTCTGCTCGCCGTGCGCGTCGCCCGGGCCCGGCTCGTCGTCGCCGTGCGCACCTGCTTCTCCGGCGGGGGTTTCGCCGCCATGTCCGGCTTCCGCCACGTGCGCGGGCTCCGGCGCGTCGTCGCGCTCGGGGTCGATCGCCGCGCCCGCGAGCGTCGCGACGCCGAACAGCGCGACGAGGCCGGCGGCGAAGGCGGCGAGCTTCAGCGGGGCGCTCATGCGACCGTCACCGTGTACCCGGCGGCCTCGACGGCCGCGCGGATCGCGTCCTGGGAGTCGGCGGCCTCGCCGCGCACGACCAGCCGGCCGCTGGCGAGGTCCAGTTCGACGACCTCGACGCCGGCGACCTCCGCCAGCTCCTCCCGCACCGACGCGACGCAGTGCGCGCAGGTCATCCCGCCGACCGAGTAGGCGCGCTCGCTGGTGGTCTTCGTCTCGCAGGAGGTGCACATGGCGGGAGTCCTTCCGGGGGGTCTGTAAATACGGTAGGGGGGTATGCCCTGACTGCAACGTATCACATACCCCCAGGGGGTAAGCTACAATCGTCTGCGACCCGACCACAGGAGCACCAGATGGCGCCGGCAGAGACGACGAGAACGACCGCGACGCGCGGCTACAGCGCGACGAAGGACCAGCTCACCAAGCGCCTGCGGCGGATCGAGGGCCAGGTCCGCGGCGTCCAGACGATGGTCGAGGAGGAGCGTTATTGCATCGACGTGCTGACGCAGATCTCGGCGATTCAGGCGGCGCTCGACAAGGTCGCGCTCGGCCTGCTCGACGAGCACGCCAACCACTGCGTGATGGGCGCCGAGGGCGACGCGAAGGCCGAGAAGACCGACGAGCTGATGGGCGCCGTCGCGCGCCTCATGCGGCGCGGCTGAGATGGATCACGCGCCGTCCAGAGGCCTCAACCGCCTCGCCTTCAGCGCCACCGTCCACTGCCTCAGCGGCTGCGCGGTCGGCGAGGTGCTCGGGATGGTGATCGGCAACGCGCTCGACCTGCACGGCGCCGCGACGGTCGCGATCTCGGTCGCGCTCGCCTTCTTCTTCGGCTACCTCTTCACGAGCGTGCCGCTGCTGCGCTCGGGGCTGGCACTCAGCGCCGTCGTCCCGCTCGCGCTCGCGTCCGACACGCTCTCGATCGCCGTCATGGAGGTCGTCGACAACCTGATCATGGTCGCGATCCCAGGCGCCATGGAGGCCGGCCTCGACGAGCCGCTGTTCTGGGGCTCACTCGCCGGCGCGCTGCTGATCGCGGGCGCCGTCGCCTTCCCCGTCAACCGCTGGCTGCTGAGCCGCGGCAGAGGCCACGCGCTCGTCCACCAGCACCACCAGCACTGACCTGTCCGGGGTCGCTCCCGCGCAGCGGGCGTCCGCCCTGCGCAGGCGTCATTTCGTGCGCCAGACCATGGCTCTTCTCCCTGCACATCGACCAAATCGGGTCCGCTCCCACGTGACCCGTCTCCCAATTGCTCGAAACTATCCGACCGGTCGCAAGCGGGCAAGAGTGTCCGGTCACCACGCTGCCAACCCGGGAGTCGGTTGACGATCGTCGGACCGTTAGGGTGCCGGCGATGTTTCCCGCACGCCGCAACGTCGAACTGAAGGCCCGCGATCGCGATCCTGCCCGCACGCTCGCCGTCTGCGCGGCGCTCGACGGCGCCGTCGATGAGGGGACGCTGTGGCAGCGCGACACCTACTTCGTCGTCGCCCGCGGGCGGTTGAAGCTGCGCGAGGAGCGCCCGGGCGGCGCGACGCTGATCCAGTACCTGCGCCCCGACGACGAGGAGGCGAAGCTGAGCTGCTACCGCCTCGTCGGCGTCGACGACGCCGAGGTCTGCCGCGCCGCGCTCGACGCGGCGCTCGGCACCCGCGTCGTGGTCGAGAAGGAGCGGCGGCTGTTCCTCTGGCGCGACGTGCGGATCCATCTCGACACCGTCGTGGGGCTCGGTGCGTTCGTCGAGTTCGAAGCGGTCGCACCGGCCGAATCGGACCTCGTGCCGGAGCACGAGCGGGTCGCCGAGCTGCGAGCGACGCTGGCGATCGCCGGTGAAGATCTCGTCGCGGAGGGCTACGCAGACCTGATCTCGGGGAAAGAGAGTGGCACGATGCCACTCGGAGGACCCCACGCATGATCGTGACCGACGCTGTTCGCAGCTATCTCGACGAGACCCGTCCGGAGCCTGATTCGCTGCTCGCCGAGATGCGTGAGCGCGGTGCGCGCGACAGCATCCCGATCCTCGATCCGCAGGCCGCGACGCTGCTGAACGTGCTTGCCCGCGCGGTCGGGGCGAGGCGGATCGTCGAGGTCGGCACCGCGATCGGGGTCTCGACGCTGCACCTCGCGCGGGCGCTGCCCGACGACGGCGAGCTGGTCTCGTTCGAGATCGACCGCGAGCGCCACACCCAGGCGCTCAGCTACTTCGGGCGGGCGCGGCTGTCGGCGCGGGTCGACCTGCGCCTGCAGGACGCGGCCGAGGGTCTGGCGGAGCTGGAGGGCCCGTTCGACGTCGCGTTCCTCGACGGTCTGAAGGCCGAGTACGCCGATCACCTCGACCTGATCGTGCCGCTGATGCGCCCGGGCGGGCTCGTCGCGGTCGACAACGTGCTGATGTCGGGAGCGGTCGCCGAAGGGCGCCCGATCGACGGCTGGAGCGGCGATCGGATAGCGACCGCGAGAGCGTTCAACGACCACTTCCTCGCCCATCCCGAGCTCGACGGCCTGATCACCCCGGTCGGCGACGGCATCGCGCTCGCGGTCCGACGTTGAGGCATCGCGGCGCCGAAGCCGCTAGCCTCGCCCGCCTCGATGGCTGCAGACGATCCGACACCTGAGGACCAGTGCCGTGCCTGCCGGGGGACCGGCAGAGTGATCTCCGGCCTCGGCGGCGAGCCGAACGCGATCACCTGCCCCTGGTGCGAGGGCAGCGGCAGATTCATCCCCGAGCACAACGCCCAAGAGGTGGGCGTCGTGCTGCGCGGCGAGTCGACCTGAGTCGCGGCGCCGGTCCCGTCACGCCGTGCGGCGTGGCGGCATGCGCGCCGCGCACCAGCGCCTGACGTCCGTCCGCCTGCGCGGTCAGGCGCTCAAAGAGCCGGACACCACCGCCGATCCACCGGCCGATGGCGCATCGACGCTCCATAGACCCGACCCTGGCGCTGGTCTTCGTCGCGGCGGCGCTGCTGGCGCTCGCCGTGACGGCCACCGCGGCGGACCTGCGATCTGCGCTGCTCGGCGTGACGCTCGTCGCGGTCGTCGTGCCCGCGACCTGGATCGACCTCGACCGCCGCCTGATCCCCAACCGGCTGACCGCGGCGGGCGCGATCGCCGCGGTCGCGATCGGCCTCGCGACGGATCCGGCCCGGGTCCCCGTCCAGCTCGCATGGGGCGCGGCGGCCGGCGGCTTCCTGCTGGCCGCCGCGCTGGCGCGACCGGGCGGGATGGGGATGGGGGACGTGAAACTGGCGGCCGTGCTCGGCCTGCTGCTCGGCTCCGCCGTCATCGTCGCGCTGATGGTGGCGCTGATCGTCGGCACGCTGATGGGCCTCGCGCTCGCCGCCCGCGCCGCCCGCCGTCGCTCCGCGGATGCACGCGACGCTCTGCGCACCGCGACGCTCGCGTTCGGCCCCTTCCTCGCGCTCGGCGCGCTCGTCGCCCGGTTCGCCGGCGCCGACCTGCTCGCCGCGTACGCCGGCTGACGCGGCCGGATGCGATCAGTGCGGATCCGGGGGTCTATATGGCCCCCAAACCCGCGCTGATCTAGGCGGCAGGCGCGCCTGGCCTGTCGCCGCGCGCCGCGCGAAGCAATCCGGCCTGCTTGTCAGACCAACAGTCAACCAGGTAAGCTGCGCGGCACGATGGCGTTCTCGGAAGTCGTTCGCAACCCCGCCTACGAGCAGGTCGCCCACCAGCTGCGCGAGGCGATCCTCGACGGCGGCTTCGCTCCCGGTGACGAGCTGCCAGCCGAGCGCGAGCTGTGCGCGCAGTTCGGCGTCAGCCGCACGACGGTGCGCGAGGCGCTGCGCGCGCTGCAGGCGCAGGGGCTCGCCGTCG
>DATIOB010000096.1:0-18827 GCA_035473605.1 Conexibacter sp. | reverse complement strand
GCGGTCCTCGATCGCGTCCCGCGCCGTCAGCATCAGCACCGGAACGCGATCGCCGCCGGCCCGCAGCCGCCGGCAGACCTCCAGCCCGTCGACCTCCGGCATGCCGACATCCAGCACGATCGCATCCGGCACCCGGACGCCAACCTCACGGCAGACCCCGCCGGCGCAAGGCCGCTCCTACGCCCGTCTTACAGTCGTCCGGTGAGCTGCGACGGCATGACCGCCAACACACCCGCGACGCTCGCGCCCGACGCCCGCCGCCCGCTCCTGACGCCCGGACGCGCCCTGATCGCACTCACGCTCGGCTACCTCGTCTGCATCACGCTGCTCGGCGTCGAGCCCGACCGCGCCTTCGGGCTGCCCGCCCACCCGCTGCTCGTCCACCTCCCCGTCGTGCTGATCCCGCTGCTGGTGATCGCCGCGATCGCGCTCACGCTGAAGCCGGCATGGCGCGCCCGCTACGGCCTCGCCGTCGGCCTGCTCGTTGTCGGCGCGCTCGCATCGACGGTCCTCGCCGCCGGCGCCGGCGAGCAGCTGCTCGCGCACGAGCGCGAGCAGAGTGCGCTGATCCACGACCACCAGGAAGCCGCCGACACCTTGCGGCTGCTGATGTTCGCGCTCACCGGCATCCTGTTGCTGACGCTCGCGCGCGACTGGTACGCCGCCCGCGCCGGGCGCGCGGCCGTGCTCGGCGGCCGCGCCGTCGCCGTCGGGCTCGCCGCCGTCACGCTCGTGCTCGCCGGCGCGACCGGCTTCTTCGTCGTGCGCACCGGCCACCTCGGCGCAAAAGCGACCTGGCAGCAGGAGGGCGGCTCCGGAGCGCCGGAGAGCGACGGCGACTAGCGGGGTAGCTCCGCAGCGCGCAAGCGGCGTCACCCGACCCGATCTTCAGTTCAGGGGTCGGCGCCGCTGGGACGGCATCACCAGAGTCGGACGCCACGCCCTGATCGCGGCGCGCCCAAGCCAACGCTGTGGTCACACCAGCGTCACATGCGATCGATACGGCGGCGGCTCGCCTACGCGGCACGGCCGACCGTCGCCACGCGGCTGGTCGCGACGAAGGCCGACAGGCACGGCCGCGACGACTTCGCGCGCGTGACCGGCGTCGAGCTGCACGGACGCACGCTGACGGCGACAGCCGCGCCGACCCGGTCCGCCGCCGCTCGATCGCGCTGCCGGGCGAGCCGGTCGACGCCTTGGAAGGCCGCCGATTCGGGGGAATTCGGTCTATTCGGCGCGACGCCAGGCGCGGGTCCGCTCCGCAAACAGGTGGCGTGGGTTGCGACGCGCGCCGGACCTTCGGTAGCGTCGCATGATGGCTGACGGAATCGAGACTCTCATGTGGGGCGGCGGCGCCCGTTACCTGATGTCCATGACGGACGAGGAGGGCGAGACGACGTACCTCTACCAGCCACCCGCGCACGCCCACCCAGTCACCATCTCCACTGCCTCCGACCGCTTCCAGGGGATCATCGTCAGCGAGGGCGACACGGTGACCATCGCCGGCGACGGCACCGGCGTACTCCAGGTGGGCGTCAACGGCGTGGGCGTCGACCTGGCCCCGCCTGCCGCCGCTGTACCACCCATCATCATCCACCGGCCGGGGACCGGCGGCAACACGATCGACGTCAGCCGCTACGACGACGGCGCGGGCCACTATCACGAGGTCGGCCACAGCGTGCCGACGAGCCCGCTGGACCCGGCGTACGACTGGCTGAAGATCTACGTGCCGCACGACGGGCGCAACGCCATCGGGCCCAAGGACGGCGGCCGCGGCACGATCGAGTACGGCAGCATGAAGTTCTCCAACGGCGTGTCGTCGCACTACACGACCGGCGTCGACTACAAGCCGGACGGCTCCTCGACGTGGTGGCGCGAGGAGCACTACAGCGACGGTCACGACATCGAGGGCTACGGCGCACAGGACGCCGCGGGCAACCACTCCGAGTCCTACCGGGTGACGTCGCAGGACGGCAGCTGGGAGGACCACACGCTCACGGTCGACAAGGATGGCAACGGCACGGACCACGTCACTGCCGGCAAGAAGGACGGAACGGTCACCAACGACTACACGAAGGACGTGCACGGGCCCAAGCCGAGCGGCGGCGCCGGCCCCTCCGGCGAGGAGGACCCCGAGCATCCCCACCCCACATCCTCCTCACCCGTCGGCGACGACGCCCCCGGCGCCGTCGAGGGCAACCCCGACGGCGGCCTCGACCACAATCTCGTGCGCGGCCTGCTGCGCGCCGCCGGCGGCCACCACAACGAGGAGCTCGACGTCCTGGGCGACGCCGCGGGCCGGCTCGGCCCGTGGCTTGACCGCATCGCCGCTGCGATCGCCGCAGGCCAGCCGATCGGCGGCGAGGGCGAAGTGCTCGACACGCTTGGCGCGGGCATCCACCCACCGCCGCTGACCGGCACGGGCGGCCACGACTGGGGCGACCTCCTCGACAACCTCGGTGGCCCGGTCACCCACGGGACGATCATCCCCGGCGACCACCACGGCGGCCCCATCGACACGATGCTCGACCTCCGAGCGCAGCTCGGGACCGGCCGAGCCGCCTTCGAGGCCGCTCGCTCGCTGTTCGTCTCCGGCTGAGCGGCGAGACCTCGGGATCCGCTCGCTGCGCAACCTCGCCCAGCGCAAGCTGCCCGACGTGCAGCCACTGATCGGCCCCGACGACGGGGTGTCGTCGCCAGCACCCTGCCCAAAGAGATCGCCGGTGGTCCCCGCTGACCGACTCGACGCCAAGCGCTCCTACCGCTCCGGGCCGGCGCCTCCGCTGCGACCGTCCGGCGGGGCCCGGCGTTCAGTACCCCGACGCCTGCTCCCCCGACGGGTCGTGGTTCTCGTCGCCGCGCAACGGCGGGTTGAAGACGCAGACGAGTCGCATGCCGTGCTCGCTGGAGAGGACGTGCTCCTCCTCCCTGTCGGGGGCGTAGATCGTGCCGGGCGCGATCTCCCACGCGCCCGCCGCGGTCTCGACGCGACCGCTGCCCTCAACGCAGTAGCACGCCTCGAAGTGGTTGGCGAAGCGGATTCGGCTCGCGGTCCCGGGCCGCACGTGCGTCTCGGTGACCGCGAAGCCGCGGCCGTCGGCGGCGACGAGCACGCGGCGGCTCGTGCCGTTGGTCCAATCGACGTCGTGCGGGGTGCCGATCACCTCGGCGAGCTTGCGGACGAGCATCGGTCTCCTTCTAGGTAGCGTTGGGGAAGCTCAGCGAGGGGGCCTCTGCCGCCATCGCCGACGCGGCGTCGGGCCAGCGGCTCGTGACGGCCTTCGCGCGCGTGTAGAACGCGACGCCCTCGGGCCCGTGGACGTGGACGTCGCCGAACAGCGAGTCCTTCCAGCCGCCGAACGAGTGGTAGGCCATCGGCACGGGGATCGGCACGTTGACGCCGATCATGCCGATCTGCGTGCGCCGCGTGAACTCACGTGCCGCGCCGCCGCTGCCGGTGAAGATCGCCGCGCCGTTGCCGTAGGGGGAGGCGTTGACGAGGTCGATCGCGTCCTGCGCCGTGTCGACGCGCACGACCGCCAGCACGGGGCCGAAGATCTCGTCGCGATACGCCTCCATCGAGGGCGTCACGCCGTCGATCAGCGTCGGACCGACGAAGTAGCCGCCGGCCGCCGCGCCCGGCTGCTCCAGCGTGCGACCGTCGACCGTCAGCCGGGCGCCCGCCTCCTCCGCGCGCCCGACGTAGCCGACGACCCGCTCCCGCGCCTGCGCGGTCACGACCGGCCCCATCTCACTCGCGGGGTCGCTGCCGGGTCCGACGCGGATCCGCCGCGCCTCGTCGCGCAGCGCCTGCACGAGCGCGTCGGCGACGTCGCCGACGGCGACCGCGACCGAGATCGCCATGCAGCGCTGGCCGGCGGAGCCGTAGGCCGCCGCGGCGATCTGCCGAGCGGCATTGGCGACGTCGGCGTCGGGCAGGACGACGGCGTGGTTCTTGGCCCCGCCGAGCGCCTGCACGCGCTTGCCCGCGGCCGACGCGCGCGAGTGGACGTAGCGCGCGACCGGCGTCGAGCCGACGAACGAGACGGCGGCCACGTCGGGATGGTCCAGCAGCGCGTCGACGGCGGCCTTGTCGCCGTGGACGACGTTGAAGACGCCGTCGGGCAAGCCGGCTTCGGCGTACAGCTCGGCGATCCGCAGCGACGCCGACGGGTCGCGCTCGCTGGGCTTGAGCACGAACGCGTTGCCGCACGCGATCGCGATCGGGTGCATCCACGCCGGCACCATCACGGGGAAGTTGAACGGCGAGATCCCGGCCACCACGCCGAGCGGCAGGCGGAAGCCGAACGCGTCGACGCCCGTCGAGACCTGGTCGGAGTAGGCGCCTTTGAGCAGCTGCGGGATGCCGCAGGCGAACTCGACGACCTCGCGCCCCCGCTGCACCTCGCCGCGCGCGTCGTCGAGCACCTTCCCGTGCTCGGAGGTGACGATCCGCGCCAGCTCGTCCTCGTGGCGCTCGAGCAGGTCGCGGAAGCTGAACAGCACCTTCGTGCGGCGCGCGAGCGAGCTGTCGCCCCACGCGCCGGCGGCGGACTTCGCGGCCGCGACGGCGGCGTCGACGTCGGCGGTCGAGGCGAGCGCCACGCGCGACTGCTCGCGCCCGGTGGCGGGGTCGAAGACGGGCGCGCTGCGTGCCTGGGGGTCGCCGCTCCCCGCTGTTCGCGCCCCGGCGATCCAGTGCTCGATCATGCCGCGCCCTCGGCGGCGACGCGCGCGAGCGCCTCGACGGTGCGGTCGACGTCCTCGGGCGTGTGGTAGTGGACGAAGCCCATCCGCACGACGCCGTCGGTGTCCGACAGCCCGAGCGCGCGCAGCGGCTCGATCGCGTAGTTGGTGCCGGCGGAGACGAAGACGCCGTCGGCGGCCATCCGCGCCGACACCTCCCGGGGCGCGACGCCGTCGACGCTGAGCGCGAACGTCGCCTCGCGACCCTCCACCGTGGGCTTGCCGTGCAGCGTGACACCGGGCACGGCCGCGAGCGCGTCGAGCGTGCGCTGCGTCAGCGCCTGCTCGTACTGCTCGATCGTCTCGAAGCCGACCACCGCGACGTACCTCAGCGCGGCGGACAGCCCGGCGACCGACTCGAAGGCGACCATCCCGGTCTCCCAGCGGCGCGGTCCCGACGACGGCGCGGGGCGCACCTTGTCGGGCGTCAGCCGTTCCAGCAGCTCGGGCCGTGCCGACAGCACGCCCATGTGCGGGCCGAAGAACTTGTAGGGCGAGCAGACCTGCACGTCGATCCCCCACTCGCCGTGCCGCAGCGGCGCGTGCGCGGCGGCCGCGACGCCGTCGGAGTAGGTGAGCGCGCCGACCGCGCGCGCGGCCTCGACCAGCGGCGCCGGCGTGACGACGGTGCCGACCAGGTTCGACGTGCGCGTGAACGCGATCAGCCGCGTGCGGTCGTCCACGACGCGCTCCAGCGAGCTCGTATCGAGGTCGCACGTGTCCGGGTCGAGCGTCACGAAGCGCACCTCGGCGCCCGTGCGCTGCGCGACGGCCAGCCAGGGCGCGACGTTCGCGTCGTGGTCGAGCTGCGTGCAGACGATGTTGTCGCCGACGCGCAGCTCGCGCTCGAAGGCGCGCGAGAAATGCCACGTCAGCGAGGTCATGTTGGGGCCGAAGACGATGCCCTCGGCGTCACCGCCGACGAAGCGCGCGAAGCCGGCGCGCGTCTCGTCGACCAGCGTCGCGGTCTCGACCGACGTCGGATAGGGCCGGTTCGGGTTCGCGTTGGAGCGGCGCTGGTAGTCGCCCATCGCCTCGATCACCGAGGCGGCGACCTGCGTGCCGCCCGGGGCGTCGGCGTGGACGAACGGGCGCCCGTCCGGACCGCGGCGCTCGAGGCCGGGGAAGTGGTCGGGCAGTGGGGGGCGTTGGAGCGGGATCGTGGTCACACCGTGATCCTGGTTGAAGAAGATTGACAAGTCCAATACATGAAAGCTCTCAGTTTGATACGAATTTGCCATGGAACTTCGCCAGCTGCGGTACTTCGAAGCGGTCGCGCGGCATTTGCACTTCACGCACGCCGCGCGCGAGATGCTGGTCGCCCAGCCGGCGCTCTCCTCGCAGATCCAGCAGCTCGAGGCGGAGCTCGGCGCGCAGTTGTTCGACCGCACCACGCGCCGCGTCTGGCTGACCGACGCCGGCCGGGAGCTGCTCCCCTCCGCCGAGCGGATCATCGCCGAGGCCGACGACGCCCGTGCCCGGCTGCGCGACCTCGGCCAGCTCGACACCGGCCGCGTGATGCTCGGGGCCCAGCAGTCGCTCAACGCCAGCGGCGTCGTGCCGCGGGTCCTGCTCGAGTTCCGCTCGCTGCATCCGGGCGTCGACGTCGCGCTGCGCGAGGAGAGCGCCGAGCAGTCGCTGACGCTGCTGGCCGACGGCGGCCTCGACCTGACGCTCGCGATGGTCGACCCCGAGACGTGGAGAGACGGCGACCTCGTCGCCGAGCCGCTGTTCGACGAGCCGCTCGCGCTCGTCGTCGGTCCCGAGCACCCGCTCGCGGGCGCCGAGGTCGACGTCGCCCAGCTGCTGACGGAGCCGTTCATCGCCTTCAACGAGACCGCCGGGCTGCGGCGGATGCTCGTGCGCCTGTGCGCCGACGCCGGCTTCCAGCCGCGGATCGCGTACGAGAGCGGCGCGCTGGGCAGCATCCGCGCGCTGGCGTCCGCCGGCCTCGGAGTCGCCCTGCTGCCGATCCCCTCCGCAGTGGTCGCGGGACCTCCCGTCGTGCAGCTCGAGGTCGACCTCGAGCTGCGACGCAGGATCTCGCTCGTGCGGTCCGCGCGGCGATACCGGTCGGCGGCCGCGATCGCGTTCGCGGAGCTGCTGCGCGCGCGGCTCGGCCACTCCCGACAGTCCGGGGACGAGCCGGGCCACTAGTCGTCTTCGGGCCATGTCGCCACGTCCGCGCAGCGCGCGGCGGCCGCGAGGATCGCCGCCTCGCTGCCGGGGCGGCCGATGATCTGCCGCGGCCCGTCCCTGGTCGGAAGCGCCAATGCCGGCCATCCGAGCGCGTTGACGAGCGGCGTGATCGAGAGCAGCCGGTCCGACGTCGTCAGCGTGCCCTCGCGGTAGTCGCGCATCACCTCCTCGACCGTCGGCGGCTCGCCGGGGAAGACCGGCAGCACGAGCAGGTCGAAGTCGGCCAGCGCGTGCTCGAACGCGTCGCGCCAGCGGCGCAGCCGCGCACGTGCGTCCGCGACGTCGCCGATCGGCCCGGCGAGCTTGACGCGCAGGTCGTCGCCGTACTCCTCCGGATGGCGCTCGATCCGGGCGTGGTGCAGGGCGTAACTCTGCTCGCGGAAGACGACCCAGTGCGCGTCGAGCGGGAGCTGCGGCAGCTCGAGCGCTTCGCCCTCGACGATCCGCAGCTGTTCGACCGGAGGCAGCACCGGGCAGCGCAGCACGCGCTGCAACGGCGCGATGCCGGCGGCGAAGAAGCCGATCGAGTCGTGCTCGGGCGCGAGCGGATGGACGCCAGCCATCGAGAACGCGCCGTGCGCGCACTTGAACCCGTAGATCCCGCAGCAGGCGGCCGGGATCCGCATCGAGCCGCCGGTGTCGGTCCCGATCGCGATGTCCGCGACGCCGGCGGCGACGGCGATCGCCGAGCCGCCGCTGGAGCCGCCCGGCGTGCGCGTGCGGTCGCCCGGCGTGCGCATCAGGCCGTAGTGCGGGTTGTAGCCGCTGACGCCGTAGGCGTACTCGTTGAGGTTGGTCTTGCCGAGCACGATCGCGCCGTCGCGCTCGAGCCGCTCGACGACGGGCGCCGAGCGCTCGGGCACGTGGTACCGGTGCCGGGACGAGCCGTAGGTCGTGCGCAGCCCAGCCGTGTCGATCAGGTCCTTGACCGCCAGCGTGAGCCCGCGCAGGCGGCCGCCCGGATCGGTCTCGGCGCGGCGCAGAGCTGCGTCGGGATCGACTGTGATGAACGCGCCGAGCGCGGGGTCGATCGCCTCCAGGGAGGCCATCACGCGCGCGCGGGTCGAGGCGGACGGGGCGGCGTCACGCATGCGAGGTCACCGCCAGGAAGCTGCGCGTGCGGTCCTCGACGGGCGCCGAGAACAGCTGCTCAGGCGGGCCGGCTTCGACGATCTGCCCGTCATCCATGAAGACGACGCGGTCGGCGACCTGGCGGGCGAAGCCCATCTCGTGGCTGACGATCACCATCGTCAGGCCCTCGGCCGCGAGCGCGGCCATCACCTGCAGCACCTCCTGCACCAGCTCGGGGTCGAGCGCCGAGGTCGGCTCGTCGAACAGGATCAGCTCCGGCTCGAGCGCGAGCGCGCGGGCGATCGCCACGCGCTGCTGCTGGCCGCCCGAAAGCTGGTGCGGGTACTTGTCGCAGTGCGCCTCCAGGCCGACCTTGCGCAGGAAGCCGAGCCCGTGCTCGCGGCGCAGCGGCTTCTCGACGAGGCCGAAGTGACGCGGCGCGAGCGTCACGTTCTGCAACGCGGTGTAGTGGGGGAACAGCTCGAAGCGCTGGAAGACCATGCCGACGCGTCGCCGGCGGCCGGCGATCAGCCGCTCGGGCTCCGGCCGCGGTCGCTCGCGGTCGACGCGGTAGCCGAACGGCTCGTCGTCGAGCAGCACGAGGCCGCCGTCAACGGCGACGAGGTGGTTGAGGCAGCGCAGCAGCGTGGACTTGCCCGAGCCCGACGGGCCGATGATCACGCAGACCTCTCCCCTGCGCACCTGCAGGTCGACTCCTCTGAGGACGGCGCGGCCGCCGAGCTGCTTCTCGACACCGCGCGCTTCGAGCACGACGTCGCCGAGCTGCTCGGGGCCGCGGCGCGGGCGCGTCGCGGCGACCGCCGCCTCGGCCGCGATCGCCGCCGGCACGGCAGCGGCCGCCGGCGCCGGCTCGGTCTCCGCCGCACGCCGGCCGCGGGCGCCGGGGCGCCGCACGTCGAGGCGCCGCTCGAGCGCATGCTGCAGCAGCGTGAAGACGCTCACCATCAGCAGGTACATCGCGCCGATCACGGCGAGCGTCTCGAGCACTTTGAAGTTCTGGCTGTAGATGCGCTGGCCGACCAGCGTGAGCTCGACGAACGAGATGACCGAGACCAGCGACGTGTTCTTGAGGTTGGCGATGTACTCGTTGCCCAGCGCCGGCAGCGAGATCCGGAACGCCTGCGGCACGACGACGAAGCGCTGCAGCGGGAACGCGCCGAAGCCGAGCGCGCGACCGGCATCACGCTGGTCGGGCCCGACCGACTTGAGGCCGCCGCGGAACACCTCTGCCATGTACGCACCTTCGCTGAGCGTGAGCGCGACTAGGCCCGCGTTGAAGGGATCCGACAGGAAGCCGCGCGTGCCGGGGATCGCCTGCGGCACGCCGTTGTAGACGAAGATCACCAGCAGCAGCAGCGGGATCCCGCGGAAGAGCCAGACGTAGGCCCCCGCGACCGCCCGCAGCGGGCGGAGCGCCGACTGCTTCGCCAGCGCCAGGCCGAGCCCCAGCACGCCGGCGAGCAGCCAGCTCGACGTCGCCAGGAGCAGCGTCCACTGCGCTGCCTCCCAGATGCGTCCGTCGTCGAGCAGCCCGCCGGCGTAGCCCCAGTCGAACTGAATCAGGGCGTGCATCAGTACAGGCTTCCGGCGAGCGCCTCTCTCACCAGTCTGGGATCGGGCAGCTCGAGCCCGTATCTCCCGAGCAGCCTCTCCAGCTCGCCGGAGGCGGTCAGCTCCTCGACGACCTGCTCGAACGCTCTGCTGATCTCAGGTCTGTCCTTGCGGACGCCGATCCCGGCCGGGATCGGGAACAGCGGTCTCGTGCTCGACACGGCGAGCGCGAGCTCAGGCACCTGCTCGGCGCGGTAGAGCAGGTTCGACTGGTTGGAGAAGAAGACGTCGGCGCGCTCGTCGGCGACGTCTCTGGTCGCCTCCGTGTCGGTCGGGAACGACTTGACCTCCAGCGGATCGCCCTGCGTGTTGCAGGCCTCGCCGACTCTGCCCGTCACGAGCTGCTCCTCGAAGCCGCCGGCCAGCACGGCCACGGTTCGGCCGCAGAGGTCCTCCGGCAGGGTCGGCTGATAGTCGCCCTCGGCCTTGACGAGGAAGCCGGAGCCAGTCTGCGCGTAGGGGACGAGGTCGATGCTCTCCGCCCGTTCCCTGGTGATGTAGAGCACCGAGACGACGGCGTCGAAGCGGCCAGCCTCCAGGCCGGTCACCAACGATGCGAAGCGCGTGTCGACGAGGTTGGGCTCCAGGCCCATCAGCTCGGCCGCCGCCTCGTCGAACTCGACGTCGAAGCCGGTCTTCCGCTCACCGTCGAGGTAGTCGAACGGCGGGCCCTGGAAGTCCGCCGCGATCGTGATCTTCCCGGGCTCCACCAGGCCGGACGGCGCCGTGACGGTCGCCTCGGCGGCGGGCGCCGCGGTTGTCCCGGGCGACTCCTCGCCATCGCTCGAACCGCATCCTGCCCAGCCGCCGGCCGCCACCGCGACCACGGCGAGGCCCAACAGTCGCATCTTCACTTTGTCTCTCCCTCCGAGAGCACCAGACGGGTCAGGGCCCATCTTCGGTGGCGGCGACTAACTCGTCAAATACATAGATCGTCTCAGACTCATTTGCTCAGACGATCAATTTAGTACCGGAATCCGGCAGGCCGGCTCCCGTGCGCAAAGCGCGGCCGCCTCACCACCAGTGGGCCGGATAGCGCCGCCCGCTCGACACGTCGTAGGGTGGTTCGGATCTTGACCTCCTCGGCGCCCTTCCTCTCACGCCTCCGCATTCATGACGCCGGACCGCGACGTCTGGCCCTGCCGGCCACCCTGGCCCTGGCGGCGTCGCTCGCAGGCCTGCTGCCGGTCGCGCCCGCCACGGCCCGCACGTCACCCCAGTCGGCGGCCGTGCGGGAGCACTTCGCCGGCCGGGTTGCCGTGCACGGCGAGCGCAAGCTCTTCCTCCAATGCCGCGGCAGCGGCAGTCCCACGGTCGTGCTGGAATCGGGCCTCGGCAACGCCGCCGACGTCTGGGGCAGCGCGTTCCTGAGAGCGGGCAACCCCGCGGCCGACCCGCAGCACGCGGTGCTCCCGTCGGTCGCGCGGTTCACCCGCGTGTGTGCCTACGACCGTCCGGGCACCGCGCGGCTGAAGCCGCGCAGCGACGCGTACGCACCGAGCCGCAGCGATCCGGCCGCGATGCCCCGCACAGCCCGTGACGTCGTCGCCGACCTCCACGCGCTCCTGCACCAAGCGCCGCGAGCCGCGGGGGTCCGCCCGCCCTACGTGCTCGTCGGCCACTCGTTCGGGGGGCTCGCCCAGCGCCTCTACGCCACCACGTACCCGCGAGACGTCGCGGGGCTCGTCCTCGTGGACGCGACACCGGACCGCTACCCCGGGCTGCTCGCCCGGCTGACCAGAAGCGGGCTGTTGACATCGGAGCAGTACGCCGCCGTCACGGTTCAGTCGCCGCCTCCCGGACTCGAAACCTATGAGGACCTCGAGCGCATCGCGATGGACGCCAGCGGCGCCCAGATGCAGCAGGGGCAGGCCGACACGCCGATGCCCGCCATGCCCTTCACGTTCCTGTCGCTCCCCGCCTTGACGCTGCCGCCCGACTGGTCGCCGCAATCCACTCGAGCGTTGCAGCGGATGTACGCGACGACGCAGAAGAACCTGCGCAGGCTCACGCCCAGCGCTCGCCATGTCGTCGCCACCGGCAGCAGCCACTACATCCAGCTCGACCGGCCGCGACTCGTGACCGCGGCCGTCCGCAACGTGGTCGAGCGCGCGCGGCCACGCTGAGTCGCGCGCTGGGTCTGGCGGTCAGCCTGCGTGCGTGCGGAACTTCGCGACGACGCGACCGTCGCGCTTGACGACGCAGGAGCGCAGGCGCTGCGGCGAACGTCGTCCGAGCGGACCGGAGACGGTGCGCTGCCCTGAGAGCGGCACGACGGCGAACATCAGCCCGCGCGGCTTGCCCTTCTTGCCGCAGGCGACCTCCCAGAGCGGGCCGCGCCCGCCGGCGACCTGGCTCTTGGGAAGTCGCAGCGAGCCCATCCGCTCGCCGGTGTCCATCGAGACCGTGTAGCCGTTCTTGGCTCCCTTGAAGACGGCCGCCTCCGCGGATCCCGCCGCGACGGCAAGGGACGGAAGCGTCAGGGCGACGGCGACGACGAGATGGCGGATCCGCAGGCGATAAAGCATGCCGATGTGCCTACCCGGCGTCGCCACCCGCCATGCCCCATACCGCAGGCATCCGCGCTGCCAGCCTGGCCTCGTGCCAGGGTCGCTCCGTTGCGGACGAGCCCCTGACGATGCGGCGCGCGGCGGCGACGACGCGGCCGCGGGCGCTGTCGGGGAAGTCGTCGAGCAGCGCGCGCACCGTGCCGGCGCCGGCATTCGCGCCGAACAGCGCGCTGCCGGGCTCGAGCCGGATGCCGTCGGCGAGCGCCCCCGCCACGACCGGGTCGAAGCCGAGGGCATTGACCAGGGCGCCGACGCACTCGAGATCGCCCGCGTCATCGCCGGCGATCGCGATCGCCTTGCGGTCGGGCGAGCCGGCCGCTCGCGCCTCCGCCTCGAGGTCGTGGTAGCCCATGTGGTTGAACGCCTTGACGACGCGCGAGCCCGGCAGGAACGCCTGAACCGACTCGCTCGAGGAGGTGCGCGGGTCGGTGAGGTCGTCGCGGTCGCCGTCGACCTCCCGCCAGTAGTTCATCGCGTCGATCACGAGCTTTCCTTCCAGCTCGTGCGCCGGAATCGAGCGGTGCTTGCCGAGCGGGAGCGCGAGGATCGCGACGTCGGCCTGCGCGGCCGCCTCAGCGGCGGTCGTGGCCGTCGCACCCGGAGCGAGCACGTCGACGATCAGCGCGATCCGAGCCGGGTCGCCCGAACCGGCGATCAGCACGCGGCGGCCGGCCGCGACCGCCAGGCGCGCGAGCACCGTGCCGAGCTTGCCGGCGCCGAGGATGCCGATCGTCGCGGGTCCGTCGCGGTGCATGTCGCTCACACGTCCCCCGTGCTCTGCGCCGGGTTCGCCGCGGCCGCCGCCGGCTCGTCGAGCAGCTCGCGCACCATCGGGATGACGCTGCTGCCGTACAGCTCGACCGCGCGCATGCGAGCGCCGATCGGCTGCGAGCCGACGGTGTAGATCAGGTCGAAGCGCCCGACGCCGAGCGCTGTGACCGCTTTGGCGATCTTGCGCGCGACCGTCTCCGGCGAGCCGACGTAGAGCGATCCGTTGGCGACCTCCGCGTCGAACTCCTCGCGGCGCAGCGGCGGCCAGCCCCGCAGCGCGCCGATGCGGTCGCGCTGGACCTTGTAGCGCGGGTAGAAGATCTCGACCGCCTCCTCGTCACTGTCCGCGACGAAGCCCGGCGAGTGCATCCCGACTGGATGCGCGGTCGTGCCGAACTGCTCCGCCGCGCGGCGATAGAGGTCGACGTAGGGGGCGAACCGCTCCGGGCTGCCGCCGATGATCGCGAGCATCAGCGGCAGGTCGTAGCGCGCGGCGCGGACGACCGACTGCGGAGAACCGCCGACGCCGACCCAGGTCGGCAGCCGCCCGGACTCGGTCTTGGGGAAGACCTCCGCGTTCTCCAGCGGGGCGCGCTTGCTGCCGCTCCAGGTGACGGGCTGCTCGTCGAGCAGCTTGACGAAGAGGTCGACCTTCTCCTCGAACAGGACGTCGTAGTCGGCGAGGTCGTACCCGAACAGCGGGAACGACTCGGTGAACGAGCCGCGGCCGAGAATCACCTCGGCGCGCCCCTCGGAGAGCGCGTCGACCGTCGCGAAGCGCTGGAAGACGCGGACCGGGTCGTCGGAGCTCAGCACCGTCACGCCCGAGCCGAGGCGGATGCGCGAGGTGCGCGCGGCGATCGCGGCGAGCACGGTCTCGGGCGTCGAGATCGCGTACTCGGGCCGGTGATGCTCGCCGAGGGCGATCGCGTCGACACCCAGCTCGTCCGCGAGCACGGCTTCGCCGACGACCTGCCGGATCGCGGCAGCATGCGTCACAAGGGCTCCGGCGTCGTCCTCCGGGACGTCGCCGAAGCTGTCGAGGCCGAACAGGAGATCGGTCATGCGCTGCTCCAAGGTCTCAAAAGCGATTGACACGTCTACTATTCGAACTATGATAGACGTGTCAATCAAATGGGCGAGATGACCGCGAACACCCGACCGCAACGGCGCACGCGCCGCATGCCGACAGCGGACGAGCTGCGGATCTGGCGCGAGTACATCGAGACGGCAGAGCTGGTCCGAGCCCACGTCGCAGCGAGCCTGCAGCGCGAGTCCGACCTCTCGACGGGCGACTACGTCATCCTGCTCGCGCTCAGCGAGGCGGACGGGCACCGGATGCGCTCCTCAGAGCTGGCCGCCCACATCGGCTGGGACCGCAGCCGCCTCTCGCACCACGTCGGACGGATGGAACGGCGCGACCTGATCCGGCGCGAGGAGTGTGCGACCGACAGCCGCGGAGCCGAGATCGTCCTCACCGGCACCGGCGCAGAGGCCTTCCACCGCTCGACCGCGCCCCACCTGCGCGAGATCCGCACCGTCTTCGTCGACGCGCTCACCGCCGAGCAGCTCGCCGCAGCGGGCGACGTCGCGCGCGCGCTGCGCGCGCACCTGGCCTCCGAGCCGCGTGCCGCCATTGCTGCCAGAAGGTGACGGGAACATGCGCGAGCATCGCGCGCATGCCCACAACACGCAACGGCCGGCCGCCGGCCGCCGACCTGCACCAGGCGATCGAGGTCCGCGGGGCGCGGGAGAACAACCTGCAGGACGTCTCGCTCGACATCCCGAAGCGGCGGCTGACGGTCTTCACCGGCGTCTCGGGCTCCGTCAAGTCGTCGCTCGTGTTCGGCACGATCGCAGCCGAGTCGCAGCGGCTGATCAACGAGACCTACACCACCTACGTCCAGTCGTACCTGCCGAGGCTCGGCCGGCCCGACGTCGACGACCTCAACAGCCTCGGGGCCGCGATCGTCGTCGATCAGGAGCCGATGGGAGCGAACTCGCGCTCGACGGTCGGCACCGCGACCGACGCGTACACCCTGCTGCGGATCGTCTTCAGCCGGCTCGGCGAGCCGCAGGCCGGCAGCTCGACCGCGTTCAGCTTCAACAGCCGCGAAGGCATGTGCCCGACGTGCGAGGGCCTCGGGGAGGTCTCGACGATCGACCTCGACGAGGTCGTCGACCGCTCTCTGTCGCTCAACGGCGGCGCGATCAGGATGCCTTGGTACGCGGTCGACGCCTGGCCATGGCGAATCGTCGCCGAGTCCGGCCTCTTCGACCCGGACAAGCCGCTGGCCGACTACGGCGAGCGGGAGTGGCACGACCTGCTGTACCGCGAGGCGGGCAAGATCAGGATCGGCTCGAGCAGCTTCACCTACGAGGGACTCGTCAGCCGCATGAGGAGAACGTGGCTGGCGAAGGATCGCGACGCGCTGCAGCCGTACATCCGCGCGTTCGTCGAGCGTGCGGCCGCGTTCGCACGCTGCCCCGACTGCGACGGCGCGCGACTCAACCAGGCGGCGCTCGCGTCACGCATCGACGGGCGCAACATCGCCGACTGCTCGTCGATCGAGATCCGCGACCTGGCCGCGTTCGTGCGCGGGCTCGTCGCGCCGACCGTCGCGCCGCTGCTGGCCAACCTGCGCGCTCTGCTCGACTCGCTCGTGGAGGTCGGCCTCGGCTATCTCAGCCTCGACCGCCCGTCCTCGACGCTGTCGGGCGGCGAGGCGCAGCGGGTCAAGCTGGTCCGCCATCTCGGCTCGAGTCTGGCGGACGTGACCTACGTCTTCGACGAGCCGACGACCGGGCTGCACCCGCACGACATCCAGCGCATGAACGAGCTGCTGCTGGGCCTGCGCGACAAGGGCAACACGGTGCTCGTGGTCGAGCACAAGCCCGAGGTGATCGCGATCGCCGACCACGTCGTCGACCTCGGCCCCGGCGCGGGCGCCGAGGGCGGGCAGGTCTGCTTCACCGGCGACGTCGACGGGCTGCGCGCGTCGGGCACGCTGACCGGCGAGCACCTCGGCCATCGCGCCCGGCTGCGCGAGCACCCGCGCAGACCGACGGGCAAGATCACGATCGAGGGCGCCGACGCGCACAACCTCCGCAACGTCAGCGTCGACGTCCCGCGCGGCGTGCTGACGGTCGTGACCGGGGTCGCCGGCTCGGGCAAGAGCACGCTGATCCATGGCAGCCTGGCGAAGCGCGCGGGCGTCGTCGTCGCCGACCAGTCGCCGATCCGCGGCTCGCGGCGCTCCAACCCGGCGACGTACACCGGCCTGCTCAACCCGATCCGCAGCGCCTTCGCGAGAGCGAACGGGGTCAAGCCCGCACTCTTCAGCGCGAACTCCGAGGGCGCCTGCCAGAACTGCAATGGGATCGGGCTCGTGTACATGGACCTGGCGATGATGGCCGGAGTCGCTTCCGTCTGCGAGGTCTGCGAGGGCAAGCGCTTCCAGGCGCAGGTGCTCGACTACAAGCTCGACGGGAAGGACATCAGCGAGGTGCTCGCCCTGTCAGTCGCCGAGGCGCACGACTTCCTCGCGCGCGGGCAGGCGCACGCCCTGCTCACGCGCATGCGCGACGTCGGGCTCGGCTACCTGAGGCTCGGCCAGCCGCTCAACACGCTCTCGGGCGGCGAGCGCCAGCGGCTCAAGCTGGCGATCCACATGGCCGAGAGAGCGACGACGTACGTGCTCGACGAGCCGACGACCGGCCTCCACCTGGCCGACGTCGACCAGCTGCTGGCGCTGCTCGACAGGCTCGTCGACGACGGCAGCACGGTCGTCGTGATCGAACACCACCGGGCCGTGATGGCGCACGCCGACTGGATCATCGACCTGGGCCCGGGCGCCGGCCACGACGGCGGCCGCGTCGTCTTCACCGGCACCCCGGCCGACCTCGTCGCCGACGGCGAGACGCTGACCGCGCGCCACCTGCGCCACTACCTGACGGCGCCGGCCTGAAGCGCACGCGGCCATCGCCGACGCGCTGCGCCGCGGCACCACTCCGCCGCGAGGGCGCCTAGACCTCGGTGCGCCCCTCGGTGTCCTTGTTGCGGAGGCCGATCAGGTTGCCGATCTTCAGCAGCGGGTCGAACTTGCGGTCGACGACGCGCTCCTTCATCGGGATGATCGCGTTGTCGGTGATTCTGATGCCCTCGGGACAGACCTCGGTGCAGCACTTGGTGATGTTGCACATGCCGAGGCCGGCGGCGCCCTGGGCCAGCTCGCGGCGGTCGTGGGTGTCGAGCGGGTGCATGTCGAGCTCGGCGTACCGCAGGAAGAAGCGCGGGCCGGCGAAGGCGGGCTTGTTCTCCTCGTGGTCACGGATCACGTGGCAGGTGTCCTGGCACAGGAAGCACTCGATGCACTTGCGGAACTCCTGCCCGCGCTCGACGTCGATCTGCTGCATCCGGCGCTTGTTGTCCGCGTCGCGGGGCGGCGGCGCGAACGACGGCAGCTCCTTCGCCTTCTCGTAGTTGAAGGAGACGTCGGTGACCAGGTCGCGGATCACCGGGAAGGCGCGCATCGGCGTGACCGTGATGGTCTCGGACTCGTCGAAGTCGGAGAGCCGGGTCATGCAGAGCAGCCGCGGCTTGCCGTTGATCTCGGCGCTGCAGGAGCCGCACTTGCCGGCCTTGCAGTTCCAGCGGATCGCCAGGTCGCCGGCCTGGGTCGCCTGCACCCGGTGCAACGCGTCGAGGACGACCTCGCCCTCGGACACCTCGACCGTGTAGTCGTCGAGGTCGCCGCCGGCTTGGTCGCCGCGCCAGATCCGCATCTTCAGGTCGTAGCCCATGTCACTTCTCCTCGAAGTACTGCTTGAGCTCGTCCGGCATCACCGGGAGCGGCTTCTCATGCAGGTCGACACCGGTGCCGGCGGCGTTCATGTTGACGACGAGGTTCTTCGTCCCCCACTCGGCGTTGGGGCCGGGGAAGTCGTCGCGGGTGTGGCCGCCGCGCGACTCCTCGCGCGCCAGCGCCGCCTTGGCGATGCACTCACTGACGATCAGCATGTTCCGGAGGTCGATCGCGAGGTGCCAGCCTGGGTTGTACTGCCGGTGCCCCTCGACCTTCATCGACTTCGCCCGCACCTTGAAGGCCTCGATCTCGGAGAGCGACTCCTCGAGCTCGGAGGCGGTGCGGATGATGCCGACCAGGTCGTTCATCGACTGCTGGAGGTCGGACTGGATCGTGTAGGGGTTCTCCCCGCCCTCGACCTCGAACGGCGCCAGTGCGCTCTCCGAGGCCGCCTTGACGTCGGCCTCGTCGATCTTCGGTCGGTCGTCACCCAGCGAGTTCGCGTACGCCGTCGCCGCCTCGCCGGCCCGCTTGCCGAAGACGAGCAGGTCACCGAGCGAGTTGCCGCCGAGCCGGTTGGAGCCGTGCATGCCGCCGGAGCACTCGCCCACGGCGTACAAGCCGGTGACCGCGCTCTCCTGCGTGTCCGCGTCGACCTCGACGCCGCCCATCACGTAGTGGCAGGTCGGGCCGATCTCCATCGGCTCGGCCGTGATGTCGACGTCGGCCAGCTCCTTGAACTGGTGGTACATCGACGGCAGCCGCTTGCGGATGAACTCGGGCGTTCGACGGGACGCGATGTCGAGGTAGATGCCGCCGTGCGGTGTGCCGCGTCCGGCCTTGATCTCGGAGTTGATCGCCCGCGCGACCTCGTCGCGCGGGAGCAGCTCGGGGGGACGACGGTTGTTCTTCTTGTCGTCGTACCAGCGATCGCCCTCCTCCTCCGTGTCGGCCGTCTCGGCCTTGAAGAAGTCGGGGATGTGGTCGAACATGAAGCGGCGACCCTCGGAGTTGCGCAGCACGCCACCATCGC
>DATIOB010000095.1:0-4596 GCA_035473605.1 Conexibacter sp. | reverse complement strand
GCAGGACGGCGGTGATGAGGTTGAACTCAAACCACTCCGGGCGGCCGCGTTCGTCTGAGAGCGCGTCGAGACGCTGCAATCGTTCGATTGGGTCGATGGTGGCGAATACGAGGGCTTGTGCGAGCACCCGCGCCTGAGTATCGGTCTGCGCGGTCGCGTTGGCTGCGTCGAGCGTCTGGAGCGCTTCGGTGTAGCGGTGTTGGCGCAACAGCGCGTATGCCTTCCACCAGGTAGCGTCGGGCGTCGTGGAGTCGAGAGCCAGCCATTCCGTGGTGAGGGCCTCCATCGCTGGAAAGTTCCCTTCCTCGTTGGCCCACTCGGCCGCAAACGCAAATGCCCGACGGCGGACGCCGTCGACCTCGCGCTGGTCGCGTGCGACGACGAGCGCGTCGTCGCGGGCGTCGGCGAGATCACCGGCACGCGATCGTACGGCCGCCAGCCGCAGTCGCTGAACGCCGGAGGGCTGCTCTTCAAAGAGCTTCTCGCTCAGGTGGATCGCCTTGGTGAACTCTCCGGCCTCTTCGGCCATTTCGATTCGCAGCGCAAGGCTTTGTGGGTCGGCGAAGGTCGCAAGTTCCTGCTGGGCCTTGGGGAAGTCGCCGTCTTGTGCGGCCCGTTGTGCGCGCACGTAGGCGAACATCCGATCGTCGTCGTGGAGGTGGTCGGCGAGATGCTCAGGCAGCGGGAGCGCGAGGTACGCGGAGGCCATGACACGGGCGGTGGCGGCGTCGCGTGCGATATCCGAGTCCGAGGATCCGGCGAGTTCCTCAAGTACGTTGGCCGCTTGGAGTTCGTCGACTCTCGCGTCCAGCTGAGCGATCGCTCGTTGGAGGCGCGCTCCGTCGCTCGCCGCGGCGGGAACGACCGCCAGCAGCCGCTCGGAGTCGTTGATGATCTGAGCGGCGGCGCCGAAGTTGCTGACGGCCTCGGGCGCGAGCACCTCATTCTTGGCGAGCGCATCGTCGATCAGCGCGCGTACTCGGTCGACGTCTCCAGCGACTGCGAGAGCCGTTGCGGCACGGCTGGCGGCCACGCCGGCGTAGGTCGCTCTGCCAGCCGCGCGGTTTTCCGGCACACGCTCAAGGAACCATGCCGCACATCTGCCCAGGAGCTGCGGCTCCACGGTCATCTCTGGGAAAGCGATCACCGCGCGATAGATCGGAAGGAGATAGCCGGCTTCAAGACCGTTTCCGTGAGGGTCGAGCTTCGTGCTTTCTGCCGCGGCCTCTTCGGCTTCGTCGAATCGGTCGAGTCCAATGAGGGCGAACGCTCGTTGCGCCTGCTGCTCAGCATGTTGGCGCTTGGTACGCGGTCTGGCTCGCTCTGCAAGTTCGAGCCGCTCGGTGTGGTCGCTCGCGCGGCCAGCGGCCAACAGCAACGTTGCGGGATGGTCAGGTTCGAGCACACCCGCGTCGTGGGCGAGGTCGTCGCCGAGCGTGTCATCACCGCTGGCGTACGCCGCCCGCGCAGCGCGGACCAACGCAGCCGCGCGGTCAGCGGTGGGCTCATCAGCTTCGCGCCGCGCGGCTGCAAGCGCGGTGGCATGCCGGCCGGCGTCGCTGGCAAGAACACTCACCGCTGCCCAGAACTGCGGTGGCGCGTCGCGCGCCCATGCCGGCAGGACCGACAGCAACCCGTCCAACGCCGCAACACCGCTGCTGGTCACCAGCGCGGCGAGCTTGGCGGCGAGTCTCGAGTCCGTCTCAGCGAACGTCGCGATCGCCCGCTCCTGGTCTTCGTTGAGGTCGCCCGGCAACACCAAGTTGGCGTCTGGCGGCGGCCCTGAGCCGACTGCGAGGCTTTCGCTCAGCGTCTCGACCTTGTCAGTGAGCTCGCCGAGCATGCCCTGCGTCCGGCGATGGTCGGCGCGGTTCTGCAGCGCAGAGGTCTTTTGCGCGATCGAGAGCTGGTCGATCACGATCCACGCGAGTCGGTCAGCCGTCTCCTCAGAACCGAGATTCAAGATGAGGCCGTCGAGCAACTCGCGCAGCCGCTTTCTCAGATGCTGCTCAAGCTCGCGCGACGGGTCGTCGAGAAGGTCCCGAACAAGCGATGCGACGATCTCATCGTCGCGTACGCTCCACCACTGCGCGACGAGTTCCTCGCGCAGCCCCGACGGCCAATTCCCGCGGGTGTCGATCGTCCTCACGACAGCGCGACTGAGGTTCCTTGAGGTGTCGCGTCTCCACCAGGTTCTTACGGCGCCCGCGGCAAGCGGCGGCGCTTTCCACGCGATCGTCAGCCAGTCGATCATCTCGGCACGTTAGCCGGCGGCGGCGACGGCGCTAGGTGAGCACGCGTTAGCCGTTCGCAACGAGACCACTCGACCAGTCGGTCCGCTTCAGCACCGCTGGATGGTAACCAGAAAACTGGAGCCGGCGAGCAGACGCGACATCGCAATCGTGGACTTGGGGATGCTGGTCCGTGTTGCGTGGTCTCGGCTGCCCCGCGTCTTCACTTTCCTTTGGCGGCGACCGAGCCTCCGGCCCGATTCACTAGAAGCGCCAGCGGGTGGTGCGCAGGCAGCGACTCAGCGGTCGTCTGAGGACGGCGTGGCAGTAGTCGTCGAGGTGCTTGACGGTGAAGTCGTAGTGCGGCCACTCGTCGTCTTGGGCGAGTGTCAGGCGGCCCTTGCCGTAGACGGCCGAGTCGCCGGCGTAGGCCGTCAGCTCGCACGAGAAGCGGGCCTGGCCGCGGGCGCGGCAGCGCGTCACGAGCGTGTCGCTGAAGCCGCTCTCGAGCTGCTGGCGCGCGAGCTTGGCGGTCTCGCGCTGCGCCCAGCGGTGGTCGGGCACGACGTAGGAGATGGTCGCGTCGATGGCGGCGTTCCAAGGCGCGTCGACGGGCTCGCCCGGCAGCGCGACCGAGCGGCAGCGGACCGGGTCGGCGGCGACCGTCACCGTCAATGTGCGTCCGCGCAGCTCGACGCCGGTGACGCGCGCGAAGTCGTCGCGGCCGTAGCTGTCGGCCTTCGTCGCGACCAGCCGCGCGCCGACGGTCGGCCGTGCCGCGTAGGCGAGTCGTGCCCCGGCCGGCAGGCGCCAGCTGGCGGTCGCGACGGCGTCGCAGGAGGCGCCGTCGAAGCTGAGCGGGACGACCCGGCTCAGCGCCGCACTGATCTCAGCGGGTGCAAGCGCGAGGGCAGAGACGGCGAGCGTGCAAGCGGTGAGCGTGGATGCGGTGCGCGCGGAGGCGTCGATCAGCCGCCGCATCAGAACTGCGCCTCGCTGTAGCCGAAGCGGACGCTGCGGCCGGCGCCGTCGCTGCAGGTGACGCGGCCGCCGCCGTAGCCGCGGGCACCGACCGCGCAGGTGAAGCCGGCCGCAGGCAGCCTCCAGTCGTCGTTCTCGTCAAGCTGGACCTGGAGCGAGTGCAGCTCGTCGCACCCGACGCCGACCCCGAGCAGCGCGTCATAGATCGCCGGCGGGTTCTCGATCGCGGAGATCGCGCAGCCGGGGGCGTCGCTGCGCGAGAGCGTCACCTGCCGCGTCGAGCTGCCCTCGCGGTTGCCGTAGCCGGGAAAGTTGAGCGCGTAGAGGCGGCCCTGCTGACGATGGGCGCTGATCACGATCCCACCGTCGTCGGCGAGGGTCGCCCGCTCTGGCGCCATCCCCTTCAGCAGCACGATGTAGTTGCGTCGCGGCCCGCCGGTGAACGGGCACGACGCGACCCGTCTCGTCGCTGCCCGGCCGAGCGTCCAGAGCCCGCCCAGCGCCATCTGGTCGGTCGAGATCGACGCGGAGCGGATTCGCACGACGAACGGGAACTGCAGCGCCGGCGCCGGGTCCGAGCGGTCGGCCGGCGACCAGCGCGGGTTGCGCCCGAGGTGGCTGCGCTGCTGCGCGACCGTCGGCTCGCGCCACGGCACGCTCGCGCAGACGCGGTAGACGGCCGGCAGGGCGGCCCGCGCCGTCTGCGGCGAGGTCACCGCGGCCGTCCCGAACAGCGCCGCCGCCAGCGCGGCGGCAGGCGGCAGGAGCGCGAGCAGCGGACGGATCACGGCGCGCGACGATATGTGATCGGCGGGTGGTCCCGCGCCGGTGGGGATGGAGGGCACAGGGCGCTCTACAGCGGCGTCCGAGGTCACAACCGCGATCCCCGCGCGGGCTGCCACCGCCGCTGAGCGCGGGCGACCGAGGTGAGCTGAACTTCCACCGGCTCGCGGCTGAATCAGGTGGCTATTGCGGCGGGTTGGCAGGTGGATCGGTTCTTATGATCGGACCGTCGAGTCTGATGCGCGTGAGATCTCTCGTCCGGTGAAGGCGTCTTTGGGACATTGACCCATCGAAGACGAAGATCTGGAGCGGTCGATCGCGGCTGTGTTTGTTGTTGAGGACGTTGAGGAGGGCGATTAGCGAGTCGCTGCGGCGCCGGGCGTCGTCGCCGGTGCCGTGGTCTTTGCGGGGGCTGTCGATGATCGCCAGGCATGGCAGGCCCGAGAGGTGGGCGAAGTCGTGGGCGTAGATCACGTGGGCGAAGAGGTATGCGATGCGCGCGAAGCTGGCGGTCCCGCCGGGGCCGTGCTCGTCGATCGGTCGGCCTGCGATCTGGGGGAGATGATCGGCGAGATCAATGGTGGATCTGGAGTGGTCTCCC
>DATIOB010000094.1:0-4954 GCA_035473605.1 Conexibacter sp. | reverse complement strand
GCACGACGATCGCCTCCGCCCGCAGCGTCCGCGGCACGACGCGCTCCGGCGCCGCGCCGGCCGGCGGCAGCGGCCACGCGCGGCGCGTGCCGCCGACGCGCCGGCGGCCGAGCCGGGCGAACACGCCGGCGAGTCCGTCGGGCGCCTGCAGCAGCGTCAGCACGACCGCGAGCCCGCCGAAGAGGCGGATCCAGCTGTCGACGTCGCCGCCGCTGGAGAGCAGCTGCGTCAGCACGCCGCCGGTCGCCGCGACCGCGCCGAGCGCCGCGCCGGCGACGAAGCCGATGCCGCCGATCACGCCGAGCGCGACCGCGTAGATCGAGTCCAGCAGGCTGAAGCGGTCGAACTGCACGCGCGGGTTGCGGAACGCCAGCAGCACGCCGCCGAGCGCCGCGATCGCCGCGCCGAGCGCGAACGCGTAGAGCTTCGCGCCGACGACGCTGACACCGAGCGCCGAGGCGGCGCGCTCGTTGCCGCGGACCGCGATCAGCCGCCGCCCGGCGCGACCGCGGCGCAGGTTCGCGACCGCCAGCGCGGCGAGCGCGAAGGCGGCGAGGCACAGCAGGCCGTAGCGGCGCGGATGGTCGATCGCGTTGACGTCGAGGCCGAACAGCTTCACCTGGTCGACGACCGTGCCGCCGAGCCCGCCGGTGCGCTTGGGGTTGTCGAGCACGAGCTGCTCGATCACGAGCCCGAGGCCGAGCGTGACGACGGCGAGGTTGACGCCGCGCGTGCGCAGCGCCGGCAGCGCCAGCAGCAGCCCGACGGGGACGACGCCGATCACCCCCGCCGCCAGCGCCAGCTCGAACGGCCAGCCCTGCGTCGCCGCCAGCCGCGCGGCGATCCACGCCCCCACGCCGGCGATCGTGTACTGCGCGAGCGAGATCTGGCCCGCGTAGCCGGTCACGACGACGACGGACAGCACGACCGTGCCGAACAGCAGCGAGGTTGTGACGGCGTCGACGGCGTCCTCGCTCAGCACGAGCGCGATCAGCAGCGTCGCGAGCGCCGCCGCGCCGCCGGCGAGCGCCGGGTGCACGCGGCCGTCGCCGAGCGCGGGCAGGCGCGCGGCCAGCTCGCCGCGGACCGGCAGCGCGCTGCCGCGCACGATCAGGATCAGCGTGATCGCGATGAAGGGGACGGCGCGCGACCAGGCGGGGTCGCTGACGTAGCGGGCCGTGAGCGACTCGGCGACGCCGATCGCGATCGCGCCCAGCAGCGTCAGCGGGAAGGAGCGGAAGCTACCGATCAGCGCCGCGGCGAGCGCCGGGATCACCAGCATCGCGAGGTTCGACGAGAGGCCCGTGATCGGCGCCAGCAGGCAGGCGGCGAGGCCGGCGAGCGCGCCGCCGAGGGTCCAGTTGGCGGCCGCGACGAGGTTCGGCGACCAGCCGAGCGCGGCGAGCGAGCGCTCGCTCTGCACGACCGCGGTCGTCGCCAGCCCGAAGCGGGTCCAGCGGTAGACGGCCCACAGCACGAGCGTGATCGCGCACGCGAGCCCGAACAGCAGCACGCGGTCGCGGCCGATCGTCAGGTCGCTGCCGAGCTCGACCGTGCCGGCCGGCAGGATCGACGCCACGACGCGGACCTGCTCCTGGTAGTGCTGGACCACCAGCTCGCGCAGGAACAGCAGCAGCCCGAGCGTCGCGATCACCTGCGCGAGCGCCGAGGAGCGCCGCAGCGGGCGCATCACGACGAGGTAGATCACGAGTCCGATCAGCGCCGACAGGACGACGCCGGCGAGCAGCGCCAGGCCCGGCGCGAGGCCGTGCTCGTCGCGCAGCTCGAAGCAGGCGTAGGCGCCGCTCATGCCGACCGCGCCGGAGGCGAAGTTCAGCACGCCGGAGCCGCGGTAGACGAGCACGACGCCCTGGGCGGCGAGCGCGTAGAGCCCGCCGAGGCCGAGGCCGAGGATGAGGAAGCGAAGGAGTTCCATGGCGAAGAGAGCAGGCGTGGCGGGCCCGCCGTCCCCCTGAGCGGGACGGCGGACCGCGCTGCGGCCGGGGTCAGCCCTGCGGCGGCCCCAGCGGGTCGGAGAACGAGCCGTCGGTGGGGACGAAGGCGCCGTCCTTCACCGTCCCGAACAGCATCTTCGTGTTGAAGATCCGCGTCAGGCCGGGGAACGCTCTGATCGGCGCCGCGAAGTCGACCGGCGCCGACAGCCCCGAGTCGAACGCCGTCACTCTCGGCAGCGCCGCGAGCACGCTCGCGGCGTCGACGCTGTCGAGCCTGTCGGCAGTCTCCGCGAACAGGTGCACGGCCGACCAGATCTGCTCGCCGGCGCCGGGGATCGCGAACTTCGCCGGCTCCAGCGACTCGTCGTAGGCCGCCAGCTCGTCGAGGTATCTCTTCACGCCCGGGTCGTCCGACTCCGTCGGCGGCTTGAACGAGCTCGCCATCACGACGCCGTCGGCAGCCGGGCCGAGCTGCTCGATGACCGCCGGCACGAGGCTGGAGTCGTAGGAGCCGACGAGCGCGTCGCTGCCCGACTGCGACTTCGCGAGCAGGTACTTCGCCGCGCTCTCCGGGCGCACCAGCAGCACGACGCCGTCGACGTCGTCGCCGGTCGACGCCGCGACGACCGACGAGGCGTCCGGCGTGTCGATCGGCATCGCGACCTGCTTGACCGGTCTGAGCCCGCGGCTGGCGAGGCCGGCCGCGCCGGCCTGTGCCGACAGCTGCCCGGCCTGCGTGCCCTCGTAGACGATCGCGACCTGCTTGGCGCCCGCGTCCGCGACGGCGGCGCCGGCGCCGGCTGTCAGGCCCGGGCCGCCGGCCGTGATCGGGAACGACGTTCTGCCCGACAGCTCCTCGGGGACGAGCCCGTAGGGCGCCACGAGCGGGATCCCCGCCTTCTCCAGCACGCCGACGTAGTCGCCGCTGACGGCCTCGATCGAGACGACCGCCGCGACTCTCGCGTCGACCGCCTCGCGCGCGCACTTGAGGTTCTTCGCCGGGTCGCCGCCGTCGTCGCACGTCAGCAGCTGCAGCTCGCCGCCCGCGACGCCGCCGGCGGCGTTGACCGCCTGCGCGGCGGCCGCGGCCGCCTTCGGCGCGTAGGAGAGGTCGAACGGGCCGGTGAACGTGCCCATCGCCATCACCTTCACGGGCGTGCCCGCGGGCGCGTCGGGGGTCGTCGAAGCCGACCCCGCCGTCGTCGTCCCGGCGGCGGCGCCGCTCGCGCTCGTGCTCGTCGCCGCGTCGCCCTCGTCCGACGAGCCGCAGGCGGCCGCCGTGACGGCGAGCGTCGCGGCGGCGGCGAGCGCGGCCGCGGCGCGCAGGGTCGTGCGCATGTGTCCTTCGATCGTGCTCGGCATCAGAACTCCGTCTCGGCCAGCAGCTGGGCGATGTGGTTGCGGTACTCGGCGGACTGCGTGATCGGCATCAGCGGCGAGATCTTCGAGACGTCGCCGGTGACCTTCACGCGCCCGGCCATGAACGCCGTGTTCGGCGTCAGCTCGCCTCTCAGCATCGCGATCGAGTCCGCGTAGGAGGACGACATCGTGACCTCGGCCCGCGCGTCCGCGCCGAGTCTCTGCGACGCGACGCGACCGTCGCGGACATCGGCGGCGTAGAGGATCTCGCCGCCTCCGGGTGCGTCGGTCAGGCGGTACTGCACGCGCGCGGTCGCACCCGCGCGCGGTCTGATCGCCTGTTGCAGCTCACGCTGGCGGTCGAGCCATTCCTGCGAGACGTACCTGGGCAATGCCACTCCTCTAGTGGGGGTTCGCCGCCGCGCGGGCGGCACTGGTGCGGTCGACGGCGGCGCGCACCCGCTCCGCCGTCATGGGCAGGGAGTCGACGACGGCGTCGGCGGCTCCGAGTGCGTCGCGCACGGCGTTCGCCAACGCCGCCGGGACGGGGATCACGCCGCTCTCGCCGACGCCCTTGGCGCCGTTGAGCGAGAAGGGCGACGGCGTCTCCAGGTGCAGCAGCTCGACGGCGGGGACGTTCGCCGGCAGCGGCGGGAAGTAGTCCCACAGCGACCGCACCAGCGGCTGCCCGTCGGGCGCGTACGGGAGCTGCTCGAGGAAGCTCGCGCCGATCGCCTGCGCGATCGCCCCGACGAGCTGGCCTCTGACCAGCCCGGGGTTGAGCTGCGGGCCGCAGTCGTGGCCGAAGACGAGCCTGCGCACCGCGACCGCGCCGCTGTCGCGGTCGATCTCGACGACCGCGCCGACGGCGCCGTAGGAGAAGGCGAAGGCGCGCGGGTCGTAGGAGTAGGCGGCCTCCAGGCCGGGCTCGACGCCGGGCGGCAGGTCGGCCGCGAGGTAGGCGGCGGCGGCCAGCTCCGCGACCTCCAGCCGGCGGCCGTCGGGCGCCACGAAGGCGCCGTCGGCCGCGTCGGCCGCGTCCGCGGCGAGCGCGACGTCGTCGAGCGCGAAGCGGTGCGCGGCGTGGCGGCGCAGCTGCTCGCGCAGCCGCTGCGCGGCGACCATCACGGCCGAGCCGGCGACGCCGGCGCCGCGGCTGCCGCCGCTGCCGTAGCCGGTGTAGGGGCAGGCGAGCGTGTCGCCGCTGGCGACCGCGACCTGCGCCAGCGGGACGCCGATCTCGTCGGCGGCGATCTGCGCCAGCGCCGTCTCCAGCCCCTGCCCCATCGGCATCTGGCCGGTCAGCACCGTCAGCTCGCCGGTCGCGCTCATGCGCACGACGGCGCGGTCGTGGCCGGGGTTGGCGATGCCCATCATCGCCGCCGTCAGCGACGGCCCGAAGTTCGTCGCCTCGACGAAGCTCGCGATCCCGGCGCCGACGAGCCGTCCCTGCGCCCGCTCCCGCGCCGCCTCCGCGCGCACGCGCGGCCAGTCCAGGCGCGCGGCGACCGCGTCGAGCAGCTCGCCGTAGCGGCCGCTGTCGAGGCACATCATCGCCGGCGTCCAGTGCGGCAGCTCGTCCGGCGTCAGCAGGTTGCGGCGGCGGATCTCGACCGGGTCGACGCCCAACAGGCGCGCGC
>DATIOB010000093.1:0-7525 GCA_035473605.1 Conexibacter sp. | reverse complement strand
GCGGTCCTCGATCGCGTCCCGCGCCGTCAGCATCAGCACCGGAACGCGATCGCCGCCGGCCCGCAGCCGCCGGCAGACCTCCAGCCCGTCGACCTCCGGCATGCCGACATCCAGCACGATCGCATCCGGCACCCGGACGCCGACCTGCGCCAGCGCCTCCGCGCCGCCGGCCGCCGTCTCCGTCTCGTAGCCGGCGAGCGTCAGCGCACGCCGCAGCGCCTCCCGCAGCGCACGGTCGTCGTCGACGATCAAGATCCTCACGCACGCCATTCTCACGGCAAACCCCGCCGGCGCAAGGCCGCTCCTACGCCCGTCTTACAGTCGTCCGGTGCACGGGGTGACCACGCGTGGCCGCGTCGTGCTGCTCAGTGCCCGAAGCGGACGTCGGGCAGCAGCCGCGCGAGCGGGCGCGGCAGCCACCACGCGGCGCGGCCGGCGAGTCGCAGCAGCACCGGCACGAGCAGCAGCCGCACCAGCAGCGCGTCGAGCAGGACGGCGACGCCGAGCACGATCCCCATCTCCTTCGGCGGCAGCGGTCCCGACAGCGCGAAGGTGAGGAAGACGGCGACCATCACCGCGGCGGCGGCGAGGATCACGCGGCCGGAGTGGGCGAGGCCGCCGACCATCGCCTCGCGCGGGTCCTCGGAGCGCTCCCAGTGCTCCTTGGCGGAGGAGAGCAGGAAGACGGTGTAGTCCATCGAGATCGCGAAGACCATCGCGAAGAAGAAGACGGGCGCCCACGCGTCGAGGTAGCCCTGCGGCTCGAAGCCGAGCAGTCCGTGGAGGTTGCCGTCCTGGAAGATCAGCTTCGCGACGCCGAAGGCGGCGCCGGTCGCCAGCAGGTTGGTCGTCACGCCGATCGCGGCCGCCACCGGCGCGCGCAGCGCGACGAGCAGCAGCAGGAAGCCGAGCGCCAGCACGACGCCGATCACGAGCGGGGTCTTGGCCGCCAGCTCCTGTTCGAGGTCGTGGTTCTCCGCGGTCGCGCCGCCGACCAGCGCACCCGCCGGCAGCTCGGCTCGCAGCCGGTCGATCGTCGTCCCGAGCGCGGGGTCGGAGGGGTCGGCGCGCGGCACGGCCTGCAGCAGCACGACGTCGCCGGAACGGGCCGGCTGGGGCGCGGTGACCTGGGCGATCGCGGGATCGGCGGCCAGGACCGCGCGGACGCGGGCGGCGGCGGCCGGCGGCGCGGTCACCTGCAGCGCGCCGGGCGCGCCTGAGCCGAACGACGCCTGGACGCGCTCGTAGCCGACGCGGCTGCTGTCGCCGTCGGGCACGACCTTGATCGACGGCATGCCGGTGTCGAGCGAGAGCAGCGGGACCGTCAGCGCGCCGAGCACGGCGACGGTCGCGATGCCGGGCAGCCACGGGCGGCGCCACAGCCGCTCGCCCCAGGCGGCGAAGCGCGCGGAGCGGTGCTCGCCGGTGTGGGCCCATGGCAGCGCGAGCCGGTCGACGCGCGCGCCGAGCCGGCCGAGCACCGCCGGCAGCAGCGTCAGCGTCGCGGTCAGGACGAAGAGGACCGACAGCATGATCCCGAGCGCCATCGAGCGGAAGGCGGGGGAGTCGACGAGCATCACGGCGCTCAGCGAGATCAGCACGGTCAGGCCGCTGAACAGCACCGCCTTGCCGGCGCTGTCCATCGTCTCTGCGACGGCGTCGCGCGGCGCGCGGCCGCTGCCGAAGAGCACGGCGCGGAAGCGGTGGACGACGAACAGGGCGTAGTCGATCCCGAGCGCGAGCGCGAACATGAGCGCGAAGTTCATCGCCCAGATCGAGATCGGCGTCAGCTGCGCCAGCAGGTAGAGCGAGCCGGCGGAGGCGACCAGGCCGAGGATCGTCAGCAGCAGCGGCAGGCCGGCGGCGACGAGCGAGCCGAACGCCAGCACGAGGATCGCGAGCGTCACCGGCCAGCTCATCAGCTCGCTCTTCATCATCGCCTCGCGGTTGGCGGTGTTGAAGTCCGACCACATGCCGGAGGCGCCGGTGACCGCGACCTGCACGTCGGAGCTGCCGAGCGCGGTGAGCGGTCCCTTCAGGTCGTCGGCGGCACGGACCATCTCGTTCGCGTCGGCGGCGGCGCCGGCGGTCAGCAGCGCGGTGCGGCCGTCGCGGCTGATCGTCACGCCGGCCTGCGGCGGTGCGACGGCGGCGATCCGCTCGTCCGCCTCCAGGCGGGCGGTCACGCGCGCGAGCGTGCGCTGGAAGACGGCGTCGCCGACGGTGCGCTGGTCGCTGTGGAGGACGACCATCAGGGCGGTCGAGTCGAGCCCGGCGAACTCCCGCTGGACGAGCTCGCGGACGGCGACGGACTCGGAGCCGTTCGCCTGCCAGCCGGCGCCCGAGAGGGCGTGCTCGGCCTTCGGGGCGAAGATCCCGAGCCCGACCGCGACGAGCGCCCAGGCGACGAAGACCAGCCGGGCGTGGTCGGCCGCCCAGCCGCCGAGGCGGCCGATCGGCCCGGGGGTGCGGCTCACCGTGTGGCGCATGCGTTGCCTCCCTGCTCCAGCTCGGGGTCGGCGTCGCGCTCGCCGGCGTTGGCGGCGATCACGGCCTCGTAGTTGGCCGGGCGCGGCGGCATCGCGCGCAGCAGCTCGTCGGCGAAGGCGTCGGGGTCGGCGAGTGCCAGCTCGGGGACCTGGGCGCGCACCTCGGCGAGCGTCGGCGCGATCGGGCCGGCGGGGATGCCGGGGTGGGAGTGGCCGGGCAGCAGGCGCAGCTCGTCGCCGCGGGAGAGGATCCGCTCGTGCAGGGTGGCGTGGAGCTGGCGTGCCATCGCGCGGGCGCCGTCCGGGTCGCCGCGCTGGAGGTCGGGTCGCGCGATCCCGTCGGCGAAGAGGGAGTCGCCGCCGACCAGCGCGGCGTCGCCGAGCAGCAGGCCGGTCATGTCGGTCGTGTGACCGGGCAGCGCCAGCACGGTCAGCTCGACGCCGCCGAGCGTGAGCGTGTCGCCGTCGTCGAGCGGCACGATCCGCCGATCGGCCGCGACGCCGCGCTCGAGCGTCGCGCGCGGGAGCAGCAGCGGCGCCTCGGCGGCGCGAGCGAGCGCTCGCGCGCCCGAGAGGTGGTCGGCGTGGAGATGGGTGTCGAAGACGCCGACGATCCGCGTGCCGAGCGCGGTGGCGCGTTCGAGGTACCAGTCGGGGTCGGGTGCGGGGTCGATGACGAGCGCGTCCCTCCCGGCGCTCAGCAGGTAGGAGAGGCAGCCGCGGCCCGGGCGCTGGACCTGCTCGACGGCAAGGCCGGGGAGGCCGATGTCGACGGAGACGCCGCGCAGCGCGCCGATCCAGCCGCGCATCCCGCCCTCCAGCACGACGGCCGGGTTGCCCTCGCGACGCAGCGTGGCGGCGACGGCGCGGGCGCTCACGCCGCGGTTGCAGACGACGACGACGCCGTCGGGCAGGCTGCGCGCCAGCTCTGGCGCGCGCGCCAGCGCGCTTGCCGCGGGCACTCTGGTGACGCCGACGTCGGAGATCGCCGCGCCCTCCTCGCGCACGTCCAGCAGCGCGGTGGGAGTGCCGCCTGCCAGGCGTTCGAGGAGGGCTGAGGGTGAGATCGTCTGGACGGGGAGGGTGTCGGAGTTCATCGCGGGCTCCTTCAGGGGGGATCTGCCGATGGTACCACTTCACAACCGTACTGGAGTGAAGTAGTGTATAGGCATGCTGCTCGCCCTCCCGCTCGGACTGTGCATCGGCCTCGTGATCGGCACGGTCGGCGGCGGCGGCGCGATCCTCGCGCTGCCGCTGCTCGTCTACGTGCTCGGGCAGGAGGTCGCGCCGGCGACGACCGCCTCGCTCGTCGTCGTCGCGATCGCCGCGACCGCCGGAGCCGCGGCGCTCGCGCGCGATCACCAGGTCTGTTGGAGGCTGGCGGCCGGTTTCGCGGCTGCTGCGGCGCTCGGCGCGCTGCTCGGCTCGCTCGGCAACCGCGCGGTCAGCGGGCCGCTGCTGCTGCTCGCCTTCGTGCCCGTGATGCTGATCGCCGCACGCGCGATGTGGCGACGCGCGGTGCCGGGACCGACCGCGACCGGGGCCGGCGGCTGTCCCGCCGTCCCGTTGCCGCGGCTGCTCGCCGCCGGTCTCGCGACCGGCGCGCTGACGGGCTTCTTCGGCGTCGGCGGCGGCTTCGTGATCGTCCCGGTGCTGACGATCTGGCTCGGCGTCGGTGCGCGGCGAGCGGTCGCCAGCTCGCTGGCGATCATCGCGCTGACGGCGGCATCCGCGTTCGTCGCGCACCTCGTCGCGGGCGGCTCGCTGGACCTGCCTGTGACCGCCGCCCTGGGAGCGGCCGCCGCGCTCGGCGCCGTCGCGGGCGCGCGTGCCGGGCGCAGGCTTCCGGCCGCCGCGCTGGCGCGCGGCTTCGCGCTCGTCGTCGTCGCGGTCGCGCTGCTGCTCGCGGTCGACGTCGTCGCGCTCGGCGGGCCGCCGAGCGCGTGAGGTCAGAGGCCGGGGGCGGCCTGGAGGATCGTGTCGAGCTCGGCGATCTGGCGGCGCAGTCCGCCGCAGACCTGGTCGCAGAGCGCGAAGACGCTCGGGTCGGCGATCGCGTAGCGCGAGTACGTGCCCTGCTTCTCGCGGCTGACCATTCCGGCGCTCAGCAGCACGCCGAGGTGCTTGGAGACGTTCTGCTGCGAGACGCCGAGGCCCTCCTGCAGCTCCTGGACGGTCGCGTCGCCCTCGCGCAGGCGGTCCAGCAGCTTGATCCGCATCGGCTCGGAGAGGACGCGGAAGCGCGCGGCGACCAGCTCGGCCAGGGCGTCAGGGAGCGGGTGGGGAATCTCGGCGGCCACACCTTCACATTATCAACCGCACGGTTGTGCAGTTGGTGGGAAGCCGGAAGTCTCAGCGCAGCAGCATCCCTCCGTCGACCACGATCTGGGAGCCGGTCATGTAGCTGGCGAGGTCCGAGGCGAGGAAGAGGACGGCGCGGCCCATCTCGTCGGGATCAGCCATCCGGTGCAGCGGGATGCGCTCCCGGAACTCGTCGAGGCTGGCGGTCGACAGCCCCTGCGTCCCCGGGGTGGCGACGGCTCCAGGAGCGAGCGCGTTGACGGCGATCCCGTACTGGGCCAGTTCGAGCGCGACGTTCTTGGTCAAGCCCCAGAGGCCGTGCTTGGAGGCGTCGTAGTGCGCGAGGCCGGTCATCGACGGATGGAGCGCGTCGATCGACGTGACGTTGACGATCCGCCCGCCGCGGCCCTGGGCGATCATCTGGCGCGCCGCCGCCTGCATCCCGAGGAAGGCGCCGGTCAGGTTCACGCGCAGCACCCGCTCGAACGTCTCCAGGTCAAGCTCGAGGAACGGCACGAACGGGAAGATGCCGGCGTTGTTGACGAAGACGTCGAGGCCGCCGAAGCGATCGACGGCCGCTGCGACGACGGCGTCGACCTCGGCCGGCTCGCTGACGTCGGCGCGAAGCGGGAGCGCGCTGTCGGCGCGCCCGTCGTTCAGCTCCGTCGCGACGGCACCCGCCGCCGCGGCGTCGAGGTCTGCGATGACGACGGCGGCGCCGGCCTCGTGCAGGCGTCTGACGATGCCGAGTCCGATGCCCATCGCGCCGCCGGTCACGACGGCGGTCCTGCCGCGCAGGTCGATCAGCTGCTCGAGCGCGACGTCGGTGAATGCCGTTGGCGTGCTCATCGGTCGAGCCTCCTGTCGGTTGAGAGCCACCGATGCTCCTCGCACGCGAGGGGTGCGGTCATCCGCAGCATGCGGCAGAGGCGATCCGCAGTTCTCCGCAAGATCGGGCGCGCGCGATGCGTAGTCGCCCGCCTCACCGTCCGGGCGTTGATCCGATGACGTGCGCGGGCGCGGGGCGTACGTTGTGAACCACCATCGACGCACACACCGGAGCGAGCTGATGAATCAGGCACGGGAACGCGTGAGCAGACAGAGAGCGCAGCGGCGCAGGGCTGCGGCGCATGACGTCGCCGATCCGGCGGCTGGCGACTGGATCGAGGTGTTCTCACCGTCCGGCCGTGCGCCACGCCGGGGTCAGATCCGCGAGGTGCTCGGAGGGCCCGGGCACGAGCGCTACCGCGTCCGCTGGGACGAGGAGCACGAGTCGATCTTCTATCCGGCGGACGGCGTGCGGTTCCTGCACGAGCCGGGCTGATCGGTCAGCACCGCGGCCCAGCGTTCGAGGTGGCGGTCGGGCAGGAGCTCCGCCGCGGCGCGCTCGCGCGCGGCGGCGCCCATCGCGGCGGCCGCGTGGGGATCGCGCAGCAGCCGCTCGACCGCGGCGCCGAAGGCCGGCAGGTCATGCGGATCGTCGAGCAGCAGCCCCTGCTTCCCGTCGGTGATCTGGTCGCGGATGCCGCCGACGGCGGAGGCGACGATCGGGCGCGCCTTCCACATCGCCTCCGCGACCGTGAGGCCGAACCCCTCGGCGAGGCTCTTCTGCACGACGACGGCGGCGTGGTGCTGGATCGCGTTGACGATCGTCGCCTGCTCGTCGGCGTCGCGCATCGGGGTGCAGGCGAGGTGGACGCGGGTGCGGGCGGCGTGCGGGAGGCGGTGCCAGGTCTGCAGGCACTCGGCGAGCACGGCGGCGGCCTCCGGATCGTCGGCGACGCCGGTGACGGCCGGTCCGACGAGCAGCAGGTGGGCGCCGAGCGAGCGGTCGACGTGGGCGGCGAAGCCGCTCATCACGCCGGCCATGTCCTTCATCCGGTCCCAGCGCGAGACCTGGACGACCAGCGGCGCGTCGGGCGGTGGCGCGGGGCCGGCCTGGACGACGTCGACGCGGCGGGTGATGCGGCCGGGGGAGCCGTCGTGCCGGACGAAAGGGACGCGCGCGCGGCCGTCGGGAGCGCTCAGCAATCCGACGTAGGCCAGCGCGTGCTCGACCTCCGTCTCCGTCAGCGGCGCGTTCTTGGTCGAGAAGGGGTCGATCGACGGCGGGATCACGTGGACGCGCTCGCGGGCGGCGAACGGGGGCGCGAAGGCGGCGCGCGAGACGACGAAGCCGTCGGCGTCGGCGAGGTAGGGGGCGAGGAAGGCCCATGCGCGCCGGGTCCACTCGTTCGGCTCGTCGCGCCCGACGTGGCAGCGCCAGAGGACCGTCGCGCCGGCGCGCTTGGCGGCCGCGGTCAGTCCCGCCGGCTGCGGGTCGTGCACGATCACGACGTCGCCCGGCCGCACGACGGCGAGCAGCTCCTCGGCGTTGCGCCGCTGGACCGTCTCGTAGCAGGCGCGCTCGGCGTCGCCGAGCGGGCCGCCGTCGCCGGGATCGCCGTAGAGGCCGTTGTGGATCCGCTTCGTGATCGCGAAGAAGTCGGGATCGCCGTCGATCACCAGCCAGCGGGCGTCGACGCCCATGCCGCGCGTGTAGGCGACCAGCGTCTGCAGCATCTCGGCGACCCCGCCGCCGGTGGCGGTCGAGTTGACGTTGAGGATCGCGCGGCCGCCCAGCGCGCCGCGCACCGAGGCCGCGACCTGCTCGAGCCGCCGCGTCCGCGCGTCGCCGATCAGCGGCGCGAGGCGCTCGACGTCGAGCGCCTGCACGTCGACCGCGCGCAGCCGCC
>DATIOB010000092.1:0-11592 GCA_035473605.1 Conexibacter sp. | reverse complement strand
CGCGCGACCTCGGCCGTGCCGTCGGCGGAGGCGGCGTCGATCACGACCAGCTCGTCGATCACGCTGGCGGCGCGCAGCGGCTCCAAGGCGGTCAAGATCGGCCCGATCGTCGCCGCGACCTCGCGCGCCGGCAGCACGACGCTCACGCGCGAGGAAGCCCCCTCGCCGCCCGAACGCAGCTCGATCAGCCGCTCCAGCGGGAACTGATCAGCGCGGTAGCTGCGCCGCGCGAGCCAGTCGCGCACGGTGGTCTGCGGTCCGGAGAGTTCGTTCACGCCTTGTTAGGGACCCTAGCGAAGCCGTGCGGAGGCTCGATCGGCGTGCCAACATGAGGAACGGAGATGGCAGCGACGACGACGACACGGATGACCAGTGCGCGGCTCGTCGGGCGCTCCGCGCAGCTGGCGGAGCTGGAGGCGGTGCTGCGCGACGCCGCAGAACGGAAGCCGTCGCTGGCGTTCGTCGCCGGCGAGTCCGGCGTCGGCAAGTCGCGGCTGGTCGGCGAGCTGGCCCGCGGCGCCCGCGCTGAGGGCGTCCGCGTCCTGAGCGGCGACTGCGTCGACCTCGGCGAGAGCGAGCTGCCCTATGCCCCGCTCGTCGGGGCGCTGCGCCCGCTCGTGCGCGACGGCGATCCCGCGCTGGACGCGCTGCCGGCGCCGCTGCGCGCCGAGCTGGCGTCGATCCTGCCGACGCTCGGCGGCGGGCGCACGGGCGCGCCCGGCGGCGGTCAGGACGCCGACGCAGCCGTCCAGGGACGGCTGTTCGAGGCGCTGCTGGAGCTGCTCGACCGCCTCGGCGACGAGCAGCCGGTGCTGCTGGCGATCGAGGACCTGCACTGGGCCGACCGCTCGACGCGCGGCTTCCTCACCTTCCTCGCGCGCACGCTCTGCAGCGAGCGGGTCGCGGTCGTCGCGACCTATCGCTCGGACGAGCTGCACCGCCGCCATCCGCTGCGCCCGCTGCTGGCCGAGCTGGAGCGCGATCCGCGCACCCGCCGCCTGGAACTGCACCCGTTCACGCGCGACGAGCTGGCCGAGCAGCTCGGCGAGATACTCGGCTCGACGCCCGACGCCGGCCTGGTCGAGCGCGTGCACGTGCGCAGCGAGTGCAACCCGCTGTTCACCGAGGAGATCCTCGCCGCCGGCCTCGACGGCCGCGGCAGCCTGCCGCCGACGCTGCGCGACGCGCTGATGTTGCGGATCGAGAAGCTCTCGCCGGAGGCGCAGGAGCTGCTGCGACTGCTGATCGGCCAGCCGATGGACCACGAGCTGCTGATCGCGACGAGCGCGCTCGACCAGCGCGCGCTGCGCGACGCGCTGCGCGAGGCGGTCGCCAGCAGCATCGTCGTCGCCGACGAGGACGATCGCTACCGCTTCCGCCACGCGCTGCTGCGCGAGGTGCTGCTCGACGATCTGCTGCCGGGCGAGCGGACGGAGATGCACCGCACGCTGGCGCGGGCGCTGGAGGAGCGGATCGCCACGGAGAGCTGCCCCGACGCACACCTGACCGCGCAGGTCGCCCACCACTGGCACCACACTGGCGACCACGCGGCGGCGCTCGCCGCGACCGTGCGCGCCGCCGACGCCGCCGAGCGCGTCAACGCGATCGGCGAGGCGGCGACGCTGCTGGAGCGGGCGCTGGAGTTCTGGGAGCAGGTGCCGGAGCAGCAGCGCCCCGCGGGTGTCGATCAGATCGCGCTGCTGCGACGGGCGGCGCAGCACGCGGCCGACTGCGAGGGCGACTACCAGCGTCAGGAGGCGCTGCTGCGCAAGGCATTGTCACTCGTCAACGAGTCCGAGCAGCCGCGCCTGGTCGCGTCGCTGCTGGAGCGGCTGCAGCGGGCGCAGTGGCATCTGAACCGGCCTGAGGAGGCGATCGCGACGATCGACCGCGCGCTGGCCTTGCTGGAACCGGACGAGCGGACCGCCGAGCGGGTCGCGCTGCTGGCCGCAAAGGCGCGCGTGCGGATGCTGCAGTCACGCTTCCGCGAAGCGCTCGAGCTGGCCGAGCAGACCTTGGCGCTCGCCGACGAGATGGGCGACCACGCGAGCGCGAGCCGGCTGCGCAATGCGCTCGGGATCTCGTTGGTCGGGCTGGGCGACGCGGAGGCCGGCGAGGCGAGACTGCGCGAGGCGCTCGCGACCGCGCGCGATCACGGCCTGCTCGACGAGATCGGCACCTCCTACGGCAACCTCGCCGACATCCTGCACGCGACCGGACGCACGCGCGAGGCGTTGGAGACCGCGCGCAGAGGTCGCGACGAGCTGACGAGACTGGGGCGGCAGATGGACTGGCTGCTGCTCGACTCGGTCGAGTACGCGGTCGCGGTCGGCGAATGGGACGCCGCCGCGCGCGACCTCGCCGGGCTCGACCGTCGCCACTACGGCACGACGCTGATGCACCGCCACCTGCGGCGGGCGGAGCTGGCGCTCGGCCGCGGCGACCACGAGCTGGCGCGCGGGGAGCTGGACGCGATGGCGCGCCAGGCGCGCGACTCGACCGAGCCGCAGTTCCTCGGCCCGCTGGGAGCGTTGAAGGCCGAGCTGGAGCGCCGCAGCGGCGACCTGGTCGCGGCGCGTGCGGCAGTCGACGACGCGCTCGACCGGATCGAGTTCTGCTCCGACGACATCACCCAGGTGACCGGTGTGAGCTCGGTCGGCATGCGCGTCGAGGCCGACGCCGCCCAGCGCGCCCGCGATCGCGACGACGCCGACGCCGAGCGCGAGGCGCGCCTGCGCAGCGAGCTGCTGCTGGCGCGCGTCGAGGCTGGCGCCGAGCTGGAGCGCGCCCCGTTGGTCGCCGAGCTGGCCGTCGCCCGCGCCGAAGAGGCCCGCGCCCGCGCCGAGGACGATCCGCTGCTGTGGGACGAGGCTGCGTCGGCCTGGGAGGCGCTGGAGCGTCCGTACCTCGTCGCCTATGCGCGCTGGCGGCAGGCGGAGGCGCTGGTTGCGGCGCCGGCCCCCGCCGGACGCGCGGGCGCCAGCCCCTACGCAGCCGCGAACGCCCGCCCGATCACCGCAGCCGAAGCCCGCGAGCTGGCCACTGCTGCCGTCCGCGCCGCCTGCGAAATCACTCGCGCCCTCGGGGCCGCATGGCTGCACGGCGAGGTCGAAGCGCTCGCGGCACGGGCGCGGCTGACGCTCGACGCCGATCCCGCAACGCCCGGCACCGCTGACGCCCACGGTGCCGCCGCGGGTGCGACCTCACCCGTCGACGGCACGCCGACCGCCGCGACACCCGACGACCCCTTCGGCCTCACCCCGCGCGAGCGCCAGGTGCTCGCACTCGTCGCGGCCGGCGCGACCAACCGCGAGATCGGCGGCGAGCTGTTCATGGCCGAGAAGACGGCGAGCGTCCACGTCTCGCGGATCCTCGCCAAGCTCGACGTCCGCACCCGCACCCAGGCCGCGGCCGTCGCGCACCGGCTCGGCCTCGACGGCTGAGGCCGAGGGCGCGGCACGGCGCCCGAGACCCCGCCGCCCCACTAGCACACATATATGTGGTCTGTTAGGCTCGCGCGGGCCGTCGACGGCATCGTTCAATGCGAGCGCCGAGCAGCCGCGCCAGCGGGTCTCGGCGCACAACTGGGGGCCATACGATGTCCATATGCAAGCGAGCGCTGCTCGTCGGCGCGCTCGTCGCGTTGACGGCTGCGTTCAGCGCCGGCGCCGCCACGGCGGCGACGATAAATCCAGTCGGGCCGATACAGGCCAACGGCATCACGCTACAGGTGCTCAGAGTCTCCTCGCGGGGCTTCACGTACACGTGCATCTGGAGACTGCAAGGTCAGATCCTAACCCCGCAGATACCGCTATCGCCGACGCTAAGAGCGATCGGCGGCATCACCTCGGCGCAGATCACCTGCAACGAGCCGGGCGTGATCGTCCAGCCGCTAGTGTCGCAACTATCGGCGACGCCGGGACCGTGGGTCATAGACCTCACGACGGTGCTAGGCCTACCGGCTCCGACCGGCGCGCTAGTGACGCTGCTAGGCGTGAGAATCCACGTGCTCGATCCGGCGAACGGCTTCTTCTGCCTATTCACCGGAACGCTCGGGATCCTAATAAGAAACGGGAACCCGACCGCACAGCTACTAGGCGGCAACTTCGTCGCCACACCGGTCGCGGGCGACACCTGCCCTGCCGGCCTACCGCTGACGAAGGGTCCGGGTCAGTACAACCTGGTCCCGCCGATCGTCATAAATCCGTAGTCCCGAGCTGAACCGCGACGTCGTGTCGCGCGGCGCTCAGCCGCGCGGCACGACGAAGCCGGCGACCGCGACGAAGTGCGCGGCGGCGGCGAGGATCACGAGGGCGTGGAAGACCTCGTGATAGCCGAAGGTTCTCGGGACCGGATCGGGGCGGCGCTTGGCGTAGATGATCGCCCCGGCGGTGTAGAAGATGCCGCCGATGACGAACAGCAGCGTCGGCACGAGACCGAGCACGGAGACGATCTTCGGCAGCGCGATGATGCCGACCCAGCCGAGTGCGACGTAGCCCATCGCCTTCAGCATTCTCGGCGCGTCGATCCAGGCGAGGTTGAGCGCGACGCCGAGCGCCGCGCCGCCCCAAGCGACGCAGAGCAGGACCGTGCCGAGCGTTCCGCCGACCACGAGCAGCGCGACGGGCGTCGCGCTGCCGGCCATGAAGACGTAGATCATCGAGTGGTCGAGCCGGCGCATCCAGCGGCGCATGGTCGGCCGCCACGTGATGCGGTGGTACACGGCGCTGACCGCGAACAGTCCCACCATCGAAACGGCGTAGACCACCGCGACAGTCGTCGCGCGCCCGCTCGGGGCGGTCCAGACGAGCACCGCACCCGCAACGAACGCGACGACCGCGGCCCACTGGTGCGAGACCCCGCGCAGCTTCGGCCGCTTCGCAGCCAGCTCCGCGATCTCTCCGCGAACCGTCTCCATCAGGTCGTCGCGCACGGTCTCCATGGTACCCCTGTTCCCCTAGAAGGCGCGCCCAACCCAAAGCTGGCGACGGGTCACGCGTAGTCGTGCAGACGACCACCTCCCGTACGCAGCCGCTCGTGCAGCCGCAGCGCCTCTTGGTCGGTCAGACGCGCGACATGATCGACGACCGAGCGCAGTCGCTCGCGGGGATCTGTCTCTCCTTCCAGATGTCGCCGGAGATCAGCCGGGAACAGCCGCAGTTGCCCATCACATACCGCGCGCTCGTGCACCTCGAACAGCTGAGTGATGACCGCGCGATGCCCGTGTTGCTGTGTCGCCAGGCGTGCGTCGTCGATCACGTAGTGCCGCAGCAGTGTCTTCAGAACGTCGACTTTGAAACAGACATCGGGATCGGGGGCGAACCGAAAGATGATGCGTCGTGGAGCATCCGCCGTGGCGTGGTCCCGTCGCACGATCGCAAATCTCGTCATCGCGTCGTCGAAGACGCTCCCGCGCAGCCGTCGTACAGCCCGGCGCGCCGCACCTGATGTCGGATCGAAGATCGGTTGCCGTGCCTCACGCTGGCGGCGGAACTCCTCGAAGGGCCCGTCCTCGAGGGCAAAGATCTCGCGTCTGATGCGTTCGGCCAACTCGTCGAGGTCCTTGCCGTACCGCGACGCGAGCCGCGGCGCCACAGCCCGCGCTACCCGCTCCTGCTCGCCGTCGTCGTTCGCCAATCGCGCGAGCGGCATGTACCCCGCTCGGTTCCAGTCGTCGAGATCGTGGACGGAATATGCGACGTCGTCGGCCCAGTCCATGATCCCAGCCTCCAACGTCTGCTCATACCGCAGGGGTTCCGGAATGTCGCAGCGGATCTCGAGCAGGTCGCCCCACTCGGTCGGGTTGACGCTCCACTTCGACCTGCTGGGCGCCGCAGGGTCGCCGACGGTCCACGGATACTTGGCGGAGGCATCCAGGGTCGCGTAGGTGAGCTGCAAGCCTCGCGCCTCACCGTGGTGGCTCAGCGTCTTGACAGCCAGACGAAAACTCTGCGCGTTTCCGTCGAAGAGCCCGCTGTTCTCGATCCCGTGCCGCTCGGAGGCCGCCCCGACGGCTGCGGACAACGCGCTCTCCCCGACGTGCGCGAACGGGGGATGCCCGAGATCGTGGAGCAGCGCTGCCGACTCGACGAGATCAGGATCGACCTTCTGCTGCTCGGCAGGAAGGGCTTTGACGGCGGCTGGATCGTCGATCCATTGGAGGACTCCTGCAGCGTCGCGGCAGCCGCTTGCTCTGCGGTTGATGCACTCAGCAAGCCGCCGAGCCACCTGCGCGACCTCGAGCGTATGCGTCAGCCGCGTGCGGAAGAAACCGGCCTCGCCCGCTGCCACGACCTGCGTCTTGCCCTGCAAGCGCCGGAGCTCCGGCGTGTACAGGAGCCGATCGTAGTCGCGCGCGAAGGGCGATCGCGGATCGTCCGTCTCCTCCTCGTCACGGTGCAACCGTCGCGTCTCGTGCGGCGAGTAGCCATCGACCGCAGGGGCCGACATCAAAGAATCCGTTCCTCGTTGCATCGATAGTCCCCACTAGAGAAGATCACGCCCATGCCCACTGTAGCGGCGCCACAGATCAGCGTCATCATCCCCGCGTACAACGAGATGTCAGCTCTGCCCGTGACCCTCGCACGGGTCGCCGCCGCGCGTGCTGTTTACGCCGATGCGACCGGCAAGACGACGGAAGTGATCGTCGTGGACAACCGCAGCACGGACAGAACTGCAGACGTCGCACGAGCGCACGGAGTCGAAGTTGTCTCCGAAGAGCGCGCTGGCATCGCCCAAGCCCGGAACGCCGGTGCCAAGGCCGCGACGGCGCCCTGGCTGTTCTTTCTCGACGCCGACACGCTCGTGCCGCCCGAGATCCTCTCGGCGATCGACGCGGCGCTCAGCGACCCTGTGTGCGTCGGCGGAGCGCCGGCCACCCGGTACGACGTTCGCAAGCGGTCCTTGCACGGTCTCATGTGGATCTGGACCATCGTCGCTCGGACGTTTCAGATGACGCAAGGAGTCGGGCAGTTCGTGACGGCCGAGGCATTTGCCGCTATCGGCGGCTACAACGAGCAGCGCGCCATGGCCGAGGACACGCTCTTCAACTCCAGCCTCCGGCGGCTTGCGAAGGCTCGCAACGGAACTACCGCGTACCTGGAGCAGGTCGTCATCGAGCCGTCCTCGCGTCGGTACGACGAGTGGCCGGTGTGCAAGACCTACGCGCTCACAAACCCGCTGAGTACGCTTCTGCTGCGCCGCATCCCCTGGCTGTGGCAGCGAGCATGGCGGGAAGACGCTCCACGCTGAGCTGTCTCGTGGGCCCATCGCGCGATCAGGCCGACGGCCGCGTCCGAATCGGTGTAGTGGATCGCTGTGCCGCCGAACTCAACAAACCGCGTGCAATTTCGCTTGGAGTCGTCGACCAACAGCGCCTGCTGCGACGTCAGTCCCTGCTCTTCTAAGAACGCCCCGAAGAACGCCGGAGGGTCTTCAGCTTTGAGGACGCCTACGTCGGACGAGCAGACCACGCCGTGAACGCGGTCGTGCAGCGCGTCGATGAAAGGCAGACTGTCCGAGAAGCAGTCCATGTTGTCCGTCGCGACGACCACGAGCGTGAGCGGCGGGAGCGAGGCCACCAGGTCAAGGAGCCGTTGCTGCGGCCGCATCTTTTGACAGTCCATGTACAACCGGCGATACAGATAGTCGTCGCGACAACGCCGGTCCTCCCACGCGCCCAGTCGCGCGACGGCGGCACGCGCATCGATCTGCCCGCGCATCCATCGCGCCGTCAACTCCGTGTCGCCGAACAGTTGCTCCACCGCAGCGCTGAGGTGACGTTGCCGCTGATGCCGGGCGTTGCCGCTGATGCTCTGCCAGAACACGTCCTCGCAAAGAACGCCGTGCCAATCGAGGAATACGCACTGGTCCCACAGGCGCCGGATTGGATCGCTGGGATCTCGCCGAAAACGTCGTGGTACTGAGATGCGACCGATCGCCGTCACCGGCTGACCTGCTTGAGTTGCGTTTCGATCGCGGCCTTTGCTTGAGCGCAGACTTCGTCGCTCGCACCACCGGCATCCAATGAGACGATCGGAACGCCCGCCAGGTCGGAAGCGACCTCCCTGAAGAAGCGGTCGATCTGACGGTTGAACGCCGGATCGAGATACCATCGGTCGTGGTAGCCATCGGGCACGCGAGCAACGCGGTCCTGCTCGGAAAGGCTCAGGTAGAGCACGAGGTCAGGCCGGATCATGTCTTGAGTCTGGAGCAAGGCCAGCGCCGCCTCGAATGCGTCAGGTCCGCCTGTTCTCTCCAGTGCGTAGACATGCGCAAGCAGACTAAGCCAACACCGGTCGACCACGACGACCAACCCGGCTTCGATCGAAGCGCTCTGCTGCTGCCACCGTCTGTCATCGATCGCGACGAACTGCTCCAACGCCGCCATCTCCGCCGCGACATCAGCCGGAAATGCGGGTGGCACGGCAGCGTCGCCCCCTGCGACATCGACGTAGCACGGCAGAAGGGCGGCATGCGGGGCGTACGAGTCCACGAGACAGGAGGCGAGCGTCGACTTGCCAGAGTACGAAGGCCCCTCCAGCGCCACCACCAGCGCATGTTCAGCGAGCATCACGCAACGATAGTCTTTGTTCCGGACTGAATCGCGCCCTACTTCGCCCGCGCCTCCAACCGCCGCGCCAGCGCGGCGAGGTGCGTGGCGTCGGTGCCGCAGCAGCCGCCGACGATCTGCAGGCCGAAGTCGAGGCTGAGCTGGTTCATCGCCTCGCCGAACGCGTCGGGATCGTCGCTGTCGGCATGGTTGAGCGAGACGAGCTGGTCCGGCGCGAGGCGGGAGCCGTTGGCCTTCAGCTCGCGCAGGCGCGTGAGGCCGCCAGCCGACGCGAGATCGGTCAGCGCTCTGCGGGCGACGGTCGGATGGACACAGGAGATCGCGTACCAGGCCGGCGCGGGCACGACCGCGTTGTCGATCCGCTCGATCGCGTCGTGCAGGTAGGTGCCGTCGAGCATGCGGCCGCGGTGGTCGAGCACGAAGCCGATCGCGTACGGCAGCTCGGCCGTCGCCATCGCCATCGCGACGCCGTGGGCCTCCTCGATCGACGGGAAGGTCGGTGCGAAGAGCGCGTCGACGCCGGCCTCCACGAGCGCCTTCACCTGCTCGAGGTGGTAGTCGGCGCCGTCGAGGTGGGTGAGGCAGTCGTCCGGCGAATAGGCGTCACCGTACGGTCCGATCACGCCGGCGAGAAAGACCGGATCGTGATCCCCCTGGTCGCGGATCTCGTTGAGGAAGGCGACCGCCTCGACGTTCAGCCGCCGCACCGTCTCGGCGCCGGGGCGCCTCGCTCTCTCGGCGTAGCGGCGGCTGGCGCGGAAGGTCGGCGTGCCCATCACGATCGGCAGGCCGTGGGCCCACGCGACGTCGAGATAGGTCGCGTAGATCTCGCGCAGCGCGGCGCGGCCGCGCGGTCTCTCCAGCAGTGCGGCGACCTGGAGATTGGGGTCGAGCCGGACTCTGGTCTCGAACATGATTCGCGTCTCGATCGCCGCGTCGGCGAGGATCGGGACGCCCGTTTCAAGCAGCTCTCTGAGCACGCAGCGAGCATTTCAGACGAGGGCAGACCCGTCCACCACATCTATCTTGTATTCGTGACAAATCCGGTGCCCCGTCGTCTCCCCTTTGCGCCAACCTTGCCTTGCACCGCATTATGGGCAGGTGCGGATCGCGGCTATCCACGACGACTCGGCCAACGCTCACTATCGAGTGCAGGTCCCCATGCTCGCGCTGTCTGCGCGCGGCCACACGGTCGAGCCGTTTACCGACATCGGGACGCGCCGGCCTCCTTGGGATGTCGTTCACGTTCATCGGATCGCCCATGCCCCGCAACTCGAGATGGCTCGACGGATGCGTGAACGGGGAGTCGCCGTGGTCTTCGACGTCGACGATGATCTCGACGCGCTTGCGCGCCACGCTCTCAGAGGTGTCACCGCGCGCAAGCGCCGCCGCGCGCACCATGAGGCATACGAAGGCAGCATCCTCCTGGCACGGGCTGCGAGCCTGCTGACGACGCCCAGCGACACGATTGCAGACGTCTACCGCGGCCACGGTGTGGAGCGAGTGGCCGTCATCGAGAACTATGTCGCGCCACCTACGCGAGCCCACGGCAGGCCCCGACACGCCGGACTGGTGATCGGCTGTGTTGCGGGCCGAGAGCACGCCGATGACTTCAAGCGGCTGCAGATCGCGCGAACGCTCCTGCAAGTCCTCGAGCGTCACGAGCACGTCCACGTGGTGACCGTCGGGGTCGACCTGCAACTGCGCCACCCGCGCTACTCCTACCGCATCTGGGTTCCAGTCGAGCAGCTGGTCGAACCTGGCCGGTCATTCGACATCGGCTTCGCCCCGCTGGTCGACAACGACTTCAACCGCGCTCGCTCGAACGTGAAGCTGAAGGAGTACGCCGCGTCTGGTGTGCCGTGGCTGGCGTCACCGGTCGGCCCGTACGTGGGCATGAGCGCGCGCGAGGGCGGCGAACTCGTCGAGGACAGCGGCTGGGGGAGACGCGTTCCTACGCCTCGTGGACGACTTCGCGCACCGACGCGAACTCGCCGCCAACGCACGGCGGTGGGCCGCCGAGCAGTCACTCGTCGTCGCCGGCCGAAGATGGGAAGCGGCTTACGACCGCGCGCTCGGGCGCGTCCGCGAGCGCACCGGCTCCCAGCCGCGCATCGTGCGCCGGCACCGCCGTTAGGCGACGCCGGCGCAAACGCCCTACACCCGCCCCGCGGCTCTCCGTCGCTGCCGCGCGACCGCGTCGACGATGACCGCCGCGAGCAGGACCGCGCCCGTGACCATGTTCTTCGTCGAGGAGGGGAAGGCGAGCAGGTCCATGCCGTTGGAGATCGAGCCGATCACCAGCGCGCCGAGCAGGGCCGACCAGACCGTGCCGCGCCCGCCGAACAGGGAGGTGCCGGCGATCACCGGGCCGGCGATCGCGAGCAGGAGCAGGTCGCTGCCGCCGGAGCCCTGGTTGACCGCGAGCAGGCGCGAGGCGAGCAGGATGCCGCCGCACGCCGCCATGATGCCGGCGATCATGAAGACCGCGATCCGGATCTGCTTGATGCGGATGCCGGCGCGGCGCGCCGCCTCCTCGTTGCCGCCGAGCGCGAGCACGTAGCGGCCGAATCTCGTGCGCCGCACGATGTAGTCGAACAGCACGCAGGCGCCGACGAGGATCAGGATCGCGAGCGGGACGCCGCGGTCCTGGTCGAGCACGTAGATGACGCCGAAGACGGCGATCGCGACGCCGATCACGCGCGCGGCGACGAGCGCCGGCGACGCGGCCGGGACGCCTGCCTTGATCCGCCGTCGTCGCGCGTTGAGACAGGCGAGCGCGAACAATCCGACGACGATCGCGCCGAGCACCCACGCGGTCGTGCCTCTGTAGAAGGTGCCGGCGAGGCCGACGATCTTCGGGTCGGTGAGGTTGACGGTGCCGGTGTCGCCGAGCACCCACAGCTGCACGCCCTGCCAGGCCAAAAGGCCAGCGAGGGTGACCACGAAAGAGGCGATGCCGAAGCGGGTGAAGAGCGAGCCCTGCAGCAGCCCGATCGACATTCCGACCGCCACCGCAG
>DATIOB010000091.1:0-4571 GCA_035473605.1 Conexibacter sp. | reverse complement strand
CGTCGCCGCCGGCCCGACCGCGCCGCTGCGCGTGCCACCGGCGCGCGAGCTGTCGACCGGCCCGCTGCGCGACAGCCTCGTCCACCTGCTGCGGCTCGGCCGTGTCCCGCTCGCCGACCTCGTCGAGCTGCGCTGCGCGCTCGAAGCGGCCGCCGTCGCCTCCGCTGCGACCCACCAGGATGCTGAGAGGATCGCCGACGCCCGCGCCGCGCTCGAGGAGATGCGGGCGATCGAGGACGACGTCGCCGCCTTCGAGGCGGCCGACGTGCGCTTCCACGTCGCGCTCGTCGCCGCCTCCGGCAACGAGGCGCTCCAGCTCGTGATGCTGGCCGTGCGCGACTCCGTCTCGGCCCATCTGCGCGACGCGCTCGCCGCGCTGCCGGCACCGAGACGGACGATCGCGAGGCTGACGCGCCAGCACGAGGCGATCCTCGCCGCCGTCGAGGCAGGCGACGCGCGCGACGCCGAACTGCTGCTGCGCGACCACGTGATGGGCTTCTACCGAGGGACTGCATGACCACCGCAACCGCAACCGCCCGCCTGCTCGACGACCTCGCGACCGGCGGCGGCGCCGGCACCGGCGCGGGCGATCTCGTCACCGACGCGGAGGTGCTCGCCTCCTACCAGCGTGACCAGGCGGCGCCGGCGCTCGTCCCGGCCGGCATGCCCGCCGCGGTCGTCCGCCCGCGCACGACCGCGCAGGTCCAGCACGCCGTCAGAACCGCTGCGAAGCACCAGGTCCCCGTCGTCCCGCGCGGCGCCGGCTCCGGCCTCTCGGGCGGGGCGAACGCGATCGACGGCTGCCTGATCGTCTCGACCGAGCTGATGACCGGCATCGAGGAGGTCGACGGCGCCAGCCTGCTCGCCACCGTCCAGCCCGGCCTCGTCAACGCGCAGCTGCGCGAGGCGGCCGAGCGCGAGGGGCTGTTCTACGCGCCCGACCCCGCCAGCTGGGAGTTCTCCACGATCGGCGGCAACATCGCGACCAACGCCGGCGGGCTCTGCTGCGTCAAGTACGGCGTCACGCGCGACGCGCTGCTCGGCCTCGAGCTGGTGCTCGCGGACGGCAGCGCGGTGCGGATCGGCCGCCGCGCGCGCAAGGGCGTCGCCGGCTACGACCTGACTTCGCTGATCTGCGGCTCGGAGGGGACGCTCGGGATCGTCACCGAGGCGACGATGCGGCTGATCCCGCCGCCGCGCTCCTCCGCGACGCTCGCCGCCTCCTTCCCGACGCTCGGCAGCGCCGGCGCGGCGATCCAGAAGATCGTCCGCAACAGCACCCCGTCGGTGCTGGAGCTGATGGACCGCACGACGATCGCGGCGGTCGAGGCGATGGCGCCGCAGGAGCTGGACGAGACCGTCGCCGCGCTGCTGTTCGCGCGCAGCGACCTCGGCGGCGCTGCCGCGCTGAGAGAGGTCGACCGGATGGCGGCGTGGTGCGAGGAGGCCGGCGCGACGCTCGCGATCACAACCGACGAGGAGGCCGAGGGGCGGATGCTGATGGCCGCCCGACGGCTCGCCTACCCGGCGCTGGAGCGCCAGGGCGCGACGCTGCTCGACGACGTCGGCGTGCCGCTCGGCAAGATCCCCGCGCTGCTCGACGGGATCGAGTCGATCGCGGCCGAGCACGGCGTGCTGATCGGCACCTTCGGCCATGCCGGCGACGGCAACATGCACCCGACGATCGTCTTCGACCACAACGACCCCGACGCCGTCGCGCGCGCCGACGCCGCCTTCGTCGCGCTCGTGAGACTGGCGCTGAGCCTCGGCGGCACCGTCACCGGCGAGCACGGCGTCGGCCTGCTCAAGCGCGATTTCCTCGCCGCCGAGCTGGGGGAGGCACACGCGCTGCACCGGTCGATCAAGCGCGCGCTCGACCCGCACGGCCTCTTCAACCCCGGCAAGGGGATCTGAGCCGCGGGGAGCCCGCCCGACGCGGCGCGCGCTCGCGGGTCGCGCCGGGCGCGCGCGACGACGCCGCGCCGACGCGCGTCCGCCAACTAACCTTCCAGCACCTATGGCGCTCCGTCTGATCACCGCCGGCGAGTCGCACGGCCCCGGCCTCACCTGCATCGTCGAAGGGCTTCCCGCCGGCCTCGAGCTGGAGCAGGAGGCGATCAACCGCGACATGGCCCGCCGTCAGCTCGGCTTCGGCCGCGGTGGCCGCATGAAGATCGAGAGAGATCGCGCCGACGTCACCGCCGGCGTCCGCCACGGCCGCACGATGGGCGGCCCGGTCGCGCTCCAGATCCCCAACAGAGACTTCGCCAACTGGGAAGAGCGGATGAACCCGTGGCCGGTCGAGAGAGAGATCCCCGAGGTCCATCTCCCGCGCCCCGGCCACGCCGACCTCGTCGGCACCTGGAAGTACCGCACCGGCGACGTCCGCAACATCCTGGAGCGCGCCAGCGCCCGTGAGACGGCGGCGCGCGTCGCCGGCGGCGCGCTCGCGAAGGCGTTCCTGAAGGCGGTCGGCGTCGAGATCCGCTCGCACGTCACGCAGATCACCTCCGTCAGAGCGCCCGTCCGCGAGAACCCGCTCACCGTCGCGGACTTCGCCGACGTCGACGAGTCCCCGGTCCGCTGCCTCGACGACGACGCCAGCAGAGCGATGGTCAGAGAGATCACCGTGCTGCGCAAGAACAACGAGTCGCTCGGCGGCATCTTCGAGGTGATCGCCTTCGGCGTCGTGCCCGGCCTCGGCTCGCACATCTCCTGGGAGGAGCGGCTCGACGGCCGCATCGCGATGGCGATGATGTCGATCCAGGCGATGAAGGGCGTCGGCATCGGCGACGGCTTCGAGGTCGCCGGCGTCCCCGGCTCCCAGGCCCACGACGAGATCTTCTTCGACGAGAACCGCGGATATTTTCGAGAGACCAACCACGCCGGCGGTCTCGAAGGCGGCATGACGACCGGCGAGCCGGTCGTGGTGAAGGTCGCGATGAAGCCGATCCCGACGCTCACCAAGCCGCTGCGCTCGGTCGACATCGACACGAAGGAGCCGGCGCAGGCGCTGCGCGAGCGGACCGACTCCTGCACGGTCCCCGCGGCCGGCGTCGTCGGCGAGGCGATGCTGGCGCACGTGCTCGCCGACGCCTACCGCAGAAAGTTCGGCGGCGACCACATCGACGACGTGCGCGAGGCCGTCAGCGCCTACGAGGAGCGGATCGGATGGCGCCGCTGACGCGTCGCGAGCCCGCGCTGCCGACCGACCGCGCACTGGTCTTCGTCGGCTTCATGGGCGCCGGCAAGACGACCGCCGCGCGCCGGCTGGCGAAGCGCTTCGGCGTGCCCGTCCACGACGCCGACGCCGCGATCGCCGAGCACGCCGGCATGCCGATCGACCGCTGCTTCGGCGAGCTGGGCGAGAGCGGCTTCCGCGCGCTGGAGGAGAGACTGGTCGGCGAGGCGCTGGAGCAGGCGCAGGGCGGGATCCACTCGCTCGGCGGCGGCGCGCTGCACTCGGCGCGGATCCGCGCGGCGCTGAGACGCCACACGACCGTCCTGCTCGACGTCGACGTCAACACCGCGTGGGAGCGCGCCGCCGGCCGCGGCCGGCCGCTCGCGCGCGACCCGCAGGAGTTCCGCGACCTCTACATCCGCCGCCGGCCGATGTACATGGCCGCCGCCGACGTCGTCATCCCGGCCGACCGCAGGGACCGGATCGACGACGCGCTGCCCTCGATCCTCGCGCTGCACGACGCACCGCCCGGGACGCGCCTGCTGTGGGCGACCAGCACCTCCGGCGACTACCCCGTCTTCGTCGGCCGCGACCTGCTCGGCGCGGCGCTCTCGCCGGTACCCGGCAACGGCTATCTCGTCACCGACGACCAGGTCGGCCCGCGCTACGCGCACCAGCTCGGCGGCAGCCTCGAGACGATCACGATCAGAGCTGGGGAGACGCACAAGACGCTGCAGACGGCGGAGGCGGTCTGGATCGCGCTCGGCGAGCGCGGGATGACGCAGAGCGACCACCTCGTCGCGCTCGGCGGCGGTGTCGTCGGCGACCTCGCCGGCTTCGTCGCGGCGACCTACCAGCGCGGCGTGCCGATCGTGCAGGTCCCGACGACGCTCGTCTCGCAGGTCGACTCGGCCTACGGCGGCAAGACCGGCGTCGACCTCCCGAGCGCGAAGAACTACGTCGGCGCCTACCACCAGCCGTCGTCGGTCGTGGTCGACGTCGAGACGCTCGCGACGCTGCCGCGCGAAGAGGCCGCGGCCGGCTACGCCGAGGTCGTCAAGACGGCGCTGATCGCCGGCGGCCACCTGTGGGAGCGCGTCCGCAGCGGCGACGAGCCCGACGCCGACATGATCTTCGAGTGCGCCCGCACGAAGCTGGCGGTCGTCGCGCTCGACGAGCGCGACGGCGGCGTGCGGCAGGTGCTCAACCTCGGCCACACGGTCGGCCACGCGATCGAGACGGTCACCAGATACGCGATGTTCCGCCACGGCGAGGCGGTCGGCCTCGGCCTGCTCGCCGCGCTGCGGCTCTCGGGTCAGGACGCGCTGCGCGACGAGGTCGCCGCGCTGCTGGCCGCGCAGGGCCTGCCGGTCCAGCTGACGCCGGGCGC
>DATIOB010000090.1:0-7247 GCA_035473605.1 Conexibacter sp. | reverse complement strand
CCCGCCGGCTGGCGAGAGTGAACGGCACCGGCACCGGCCCGCGCACGGCGACCGCGGTCGTGCTGCAGTTCCCGCTCGAGGACTGAGGGGCGCCGCGGCGCGGCGCCCCCTGCTTCGCTAGAAGCTGCGGCGCTCGAGGTCGCTGCTGACGCCGCCGCCGACCGTCGTCACCGAGACCGCGTCGACGACGTCCTCCTCCTGCTCCTCCAGCTCGTTGTCGTGCTGACCATCGCAGAGGACGCGGAAGTTGCCCGACGTGCCGCTGTCGGTCTGGATCGTGATGCCGGGGAGGATCTCCTCGCCCTCCTCGAAACCGAGGCGCTCGATGTCGAAGTGCGCCATCCCGATCCCGTGGGCGGTGTGGGTCGGGTTCTCGCGATCGTGGGCGGCGATCGCCTGGGCGAAACGCTCGAGGTTCTTCGCGACTTTGCTCGTGTCGGCCATCGTGTCAGGAGGGTAGCGCGGAGGTGGCTCGCTGTCAGCCCGCGGCGTCGGTCCGCTCGATCAGCTCGATCCGGTAGCCGTCGGGGTCGCGCACGAAGCAGAGCCGCGAGCCGCCCTCGCGCACGCGGTAGGGCGGCTTCTCCGGCGTGATCCCCTGCGTCGCGAGCTGTTCGAGCGTTGCGTCGAGGTCGGCCGCGGAGATCGCGACGTGGCCATAGCCGGTGCCGATCTCGTACGGCTCCTCGCGACCGATGTTGTACGTCAGCTCCAGCCGTGGGACGTCGCCGTCGCCCGGGATGTTCATGAAGACGTTGATCGCCTCGTCGCGGATCGGCACGCGCCGGACCTCCTCGAAGCCGAGCGCCGCGTAGAAGGCGATCGAGCGATCGAGCTCGAGGACGCGGTAACAGGTGTGGATGAACGCCATGCCTCGCAGCGTAGCGAGCGCTCCGAGCACCGCATCGACCACCGGTCCGAACAACCCCCGCGAACTTCCGACCGGCGGTCCATGGTCTTCGCGGCGGTGCGCTCCTAGGGTCGGCGGCTCCCCACCTAGGAGTCTCGTTGCAGCGCTCTCGAAGATCCCTCCCAGCCGCCGGAGCCGCGCTCGCGGCGCTCGCCGGAGGTCTGCTCGCCGCCTCGCCGGCATCCGCCTACAACTACGTCCCGGCCGCCAACGGCGCGACCTGGGGCGTCCACGACGGCGCGGCTCCCGCGCTCGACACCGGCTCGATCCGCAACGTCGTCGGCTCGGATGCGCTGATCGGCTTCGGCGGCATCCGCGTGCGCGTCGCGCAGAACCCGGAGCCGCGCTTCAACGGCGAGCTGATGCGCGGCTTCGGGCTGCGCTTCGACCGCTATGAGGAGTTCGCGTCGACGAGCGCGGTCGACCTCGGCGGCGTCGAGATCAGCCGCAAGATCCACGTCGAGCGCTCCGACATCTGGGCGCGCTGGGTCGACACCTTCACGAACACGACCAACCAGACGCAGACGGTCGAGGTCGTCTTCGGCGGCCAGACCGGCTACGCGCAGACGTCGAGAGAAGCCAACGGCAGCAGCTCGGCCGCCTGGCAGTCCGCGATCGTCGAGACCAGCAGCAGCGACGCGGTGCTCACGACCGCCGACAGATGGGCGCTCGTCGAGAAGGCGGGGGCGACCTCGACGGAGGCGCCGAGATTCACCGGTCCCTCCGGCGTCGCCTTCGGCTCGATCGCGCGCACCTCGAACTTCTTCACCGGCGCCTTCGACAACGCGATCGCGACCAGCGGTCACGAGGCCAACTACCAGGGCTACGCGAACACGCTGACGCTGAGACCGGGCGAGACGAGATCGCTCGTGACCTTCGTCGCCGTCGGCGCCCGCACCGAGACGCCCGCGACCGAGCGCGCGACCGTCAGAGGCAGAATCGCCGCGCTCGCCGCCGATCCGGCCCTCGACGACCTCTCGGTCGGCGAGCTGTGCGCGATCGCCAACTGGCCGCTCGCCGGCCTGACGGTCCCCGGCTTCGACCCAGCCGACTGCGCCGCCGCGGTGCCGTCGCAGATCCCGACGAGAGAGGCCGCCGACGCGCCCGAGGCGATGACCTCCTCGCCGTACGACGTGACCGGCAAGACGCTGACGCAGCTGCAGGCCGACATGGTCTCCGGCACGACGACCTCCGAGCAGATCACGCGCGCCTACCTCGACCGCATCGCGGCGTACGACGTCGGCCCGTTCGGCTTCCACTCGTTCATCACCGTCGCCAGAGACGCGATGGCGCAGGCGCGCGCCGCCGACGCCGCGCGCGCGGCCGGCAAGAGCAGCCCCGTGCTCGGCATCCCGGTCGCGGTCAAGGACCTCTACAGCACCAAGGACATGCCGACGACGGGCGGCTCGCTCGTCTTCGACGGCTTCCAGCCCAACAAGGACGCCTTCCAGGTCGCGAAGCTGCGCGAGGCCGGCGCCGTCATCCTCGGCAAGGCCAACCTGTCCGAGTACGCCAACTCCGGCTTCTTCAGCGAGAGCGGCTGGGGCCAGGTGTGGAACGCCTTCGGGCCGTCGAAGTCGTCGATCGGCTCCTCCGGCGGTTCGGCGACGGCGGTCGCGGCCAGCCTCGCGGCGGTCGCGCTCGGCTCGCAGACCGGTGACTCGCTGTGGGGCCCCTCCTCGGGCGCCTCGCTGTACACGCTGCGCGGCACCGACGGCATCGCCTCCGGCAGCCGCGTGATGCCGCTGACGTGGGGTCAGGACTTCGGCGGCACGATGGCCCGCTCGCTGCCCGACCTGACGGCGATGCTGAACGTCACGACCGGCACCGACCCGGAGGACGAGTGGACGGTCGAGGCGGACGCCGACGCCCGCCGCCCGGCCGACTGGGCGACGGCGCTGGACCCCGACGCGCTCAGAGGCAAGACGATCGGCTACTACGCCGAGGCATTCCCGGCCGGCTTCGGCATGCCGGCGACGCGTGACGCGATGCTCGCCTCGTTCGCCAGCTTCAGAGCTGGCGGCGCGACCGTCAAGGTGATCCCGGCGCCGCCGACGTTCAGAGCGCCGGACGGGCTCGGCGACCGCGGCTACGAGGGCTGGACCCGCTGGATCGAGCAGCACCCCGAGTCGCAGTACGACGACGCGGCGGAGATCATCAGCTCGCAGAGACGGCTCGTCTACAGCCGCGCGAGACTGCCCTACAGAAACCCGGGCCGCATGACCTCCTCGCAGGTCGCGGCGTGGAAGAGATACCGCGCCGACTACAAGGCCGTCCTCGCCAGATGGATGGACGACAACGGCGTCGACGCCGTCGTCTACCCGGGCCTGCTGAGCGACATCGGCCTCAACGACACGGTCACGCCGAGCTTCGCCCGGATCGACCCGCAGTCGTCGGCCTCGGGCGTCCCGACGGTGATATTCCCGGCCGGCGCCAACGACCACGGCGAGCCGTTCAACCTGCAGCTGCAGGGCAAGGCGTTCGACGACGCGAAGCTGATCGGGATGGCGTACGCCTTCGACGCGATCCAGCAGGGCCATCGCGAGACGGACGCGGCGCCGCCGCTGCCGTACGACCCGTCGTACACGCCGAGACCGATCGTGATCGAGAAGCCGGCGCCGCCGGTGACGCAGCCGCCGGCGCCCGCGCCGCCGGCCCCGGCGCCCGCCAGACCGGTCGCGAGAAGAGTCGCGATCAGAGCGACCTTCGCGAGAACGGCGACGGTCAGAGGCGGCAAGATCCGCTTCGTGCTCGCCAACGGATCGACGGCGGGCGTGACCGGCACCGTGACGCTGCGGGCGAAGGTCGGCAGACGGACGGTCGTGCTCGGCAGAGCGCGGGTGAGCGTCGGGGCGAGAGGTCGCAAGACGCTCGTCGTGACGCTGACCAGAGCGGCCAGGAGAGCGCTCGGAAGACGCGCGAGCATCGTCGCGACGGCGACGTACGCGCTCAGAAACCCGACCGGCGCGAGAACGACGAAGAGCGCGAGGCTGACGATCAGGCTTCGCTAGGAAGGTCGGCGGTCCGGCGCGCCCCAACGCGCCGGACTGCCGTTCGACCGGCGGTCGGAACCGCGCTCCCGAGGTTCCGACCGGCGGTCCATGGTCATCGCGACGGCCGCTCCTTAGGCTCAGACGATCTGATGACCGCGGCCGTCCCAGGCGCCGCGGTCACGTCGTGCTGACCTGACAAGGAGAACCCTTGCCGTCTCGTCCCAGACGCTCCCCGGAGCACCCCTCGCCGCGCGGGCGCCGCGCCGGGCTCGCCGCGATCGCGGCATTGACCGCGGGCCTCGTCGCTGCCGCGCCGGCCGCGGCGATCAACTACGTCAGAACCGCCAACGGCGCCGAGTGGGCGGTCGCCGACAGCGCCGCCCCCGGCCTCGACACCGGCTCGCTCAACAGCGCCGGCAGCAACGCCGTCTACGGCTTCGGCGGGATCCGCGTCGCCGTCGAAACGACGCCGGCGCCCCGCTTCAACGGTGAGCTGATGCGCGGCTTCGGTCTCCGCTTCGACGGCCTCGAGCGGTTCACGACCACCAAGGCCGTGCAGCTCGGCGACGTCAGCATCGAGCGCGACCTGACGATTCGTCGCAGCGGCGACTACGGCCGCTTCGTCGACACCTTCTCCAACACCGGCCAGAGAGATGTGACGGTCGACGTCGCCTTCGGCGGCACGCTCGGCCTCTCCAGAGGCGCCACGCAGAGCGCGGTCGTCGGCAGCTCCAGCGGCGACAGCGCGATCAGCACGGCCGACGCCTGGGTGACGTTCGCGACTCCGTCGGCCGGCTTCAGCAGCAACAGCCCCTCGTCGGTCGTGCTCGGCACGCCGGCGCCGTTCGGCGGCTTCCTCGGCGTCGGCAACTTCCAGCGCGACCCCTTCCTGACCCCGCTGGCGACCAGCGGCCAGGAGTCCAACTTCTACGGCTTCACCGACGAGCTGACGCTGAGACCGGGCGAGACGAGAGCGATCGTCCGCTACTTCGCCGTCGGCCTCAGAGAGACGGGCGGCACCGCCGGTCAGCAGGTCACCGCGGTCACGAACACGGCCAGAGACCTCGCCGCGACGCCCGACTTCGCCGGCCTCACGACGGCGGAGATCTGCTCGATCGCCAACTGGGACGTCGCGTCGCTGACGATCCCGGACTTCTCGGCGGCTGACTGCGCGTCGGTCAGACCGCTCCTGGTGCCGGCGCCGAGACAGCAGCTCGAGCCGACCACCAGCTCCAGCTACGACGTCGTCGGCAAGTCGGTGACCCAGCTGCAGGCCGATCTGACGAGCGGCCTGACGACCTCCGAGGAGATCACGCGCGCGTACCTCGACCGGATCGGCACGTACGACACCGGCCAGTTCGGCTTCCACGCCTTCATCCACGTCGCGGACGACGCGATGGCGCAGGCGAAGGCCGCTGACATGGCCCGCGCCGCCGGCAAGAGAAGCCCGGTGCTCGGCATCCCCGTCGCGATCAAGGACCTCTACAACACGAAGGACATGCCGACGACCGACGGCACCTTCGCGCTCGACGGCTATGTGCCCGAGACCGACGCTTTCCAGGTCGCGAAGCTGCGCGAGGCCGGCGCGATCATCATCGGCAAGGCCAACCTGTCTCAGTTCGCCAACTCCGGCAGCTACAGCGAGTCGAGCTACGGGCAGGTCTGGAACGCCTTCAAGCCGTCGAAGTCGTCGCTCGGCTCCTCCGGCGGCTCCGCCGTCGCGGTCGCGACCAGCATGGCCGCGTTCGCGATGGGCACGCAGACCGGTGTCTCGCTCTACGCGCCGGCCACCGGCGCAGGCATCGCCACCTTCCGCGGCACCGACGGCATGCAGAGCGCCGGCGGCGTGATGCCGCTGACGTGGGCGACCGACTATGCCGGCACGATGGCGCGCACGGTGTCGGACCTCGCCGGCATCCTCAACGTCGTCGCCGGCACCGATCCGGGCGACATGCTCACGAGAGACGCCGACGCCCACAAGCCGGCGGACTGGAGCGCTCACCTCGACGCGGGCGCGCTGAGAGGCAAGACGGTCGGCTACGTCGCGAGCGCGTTCGCGGGCTGGCCGGCGAACGACGGCACGTCCGCGGCGGCCTTCGAGAAGCTGTCGGCGTTCACGGCGGCGGGCGCGAGAGTCGTCGAGCTGCCGGCGCTGCCGAGCGCGCCGGACAACCTGGCGAGAGGCGGCAACGCGAAGGCGGAGGGCTGGGAGCGCTATATCGCCGACAACCCAACGTTCCCGTACAGAACGGGCAACGAGATCCTCACCTCGACGAGAAACCTGCCCTACAACCGCCAGGGGACGACGAACGGCTACGACGACGAGAACACCGCCAGACTGCTGGCCTACCGCGCCGAGTACCGTCGCGTCATCGGCGCCTGGATGGATCAGCACGGCGTCGACGCGATCGTCTACCCGGGCTTCCTCAGCGACGTCTGGGACAACGACGGCGCGGGCGGCCACAACGGCTCCGACCGCACGACCGGCGTGATCACGCAGCAGCCCGGCCTGCCGACGGTGATAGTCCCGGTCGGCACCAACCCGCACGGCGATCCGATGACGATGCAGCTGGTCGGCCGCGAGTGGGCCGATCCGCAGATCCTCGGCATGGGCTACGCGCTCGAGCAGGCGACCGGCCCGCGTCCGCAGACGACGACGGCGCCGGCGCTGAGATACGTCCCGGGCGCCACGCCGAGACCGATCGTGATCGAGAAGCCGATCCCGCCGGTCACGCAGCCGGCGATCCCGACGCCGAGCGAGGAGGGCAGAGCGCCCGCCCCCGCCCCGGTGGCGAGAAGAGTCGCGATCAAGACGACGCTGCCGAAGACGGCGACGGTCAGAGGCGGCAAGGTGCGGTTCGTGCTGCGCAACACGTCGGCCGCGAAGGTGACCGGCAGCGTGACGCTGCGGGCGAAGGTCGGCAGACGGACGCTCGTGCTCGGCAGAGCGAAGGTCTCGATCGGGGCGAGAGGTCGCAAGACGCTCGTCGTGACGCTGACCAGAGCGGCCAGAAGAGCGCTGGGCAGACGCGCGAGAGTCGTCGCGACGGCGACCTACGCACTCAGAAACCCGACCGGAGCGAAGGCCACGAAGAAGGCCAAGCTCACGATCAGACTGCGCTGAGGCGACGGGGGCGCGCTGCGGCGCGCCCCCGCTTCGCGGGCAGTCCCGTCGGCGGTCCGACGCTTTCACGAGGCGGGCCGCCGCTGGTGTTTAAGCTGAGGGAATGATCCTCGAACGCACCATGTCCGACGACTTCCTCACCAACACGTACCTGGTGGCGGACGGGCCCGGCGGGTCAGCGGTGCTGATCGACGCCGGCGGCAGACTGGCGCCGCTGCTC
>DATIOB010000089.1:0-5578 GCA_035473605.1 Conexibacter sp. | reverse complement strand
GCCGGCCAGGCCGGCGCCTACTTCCTGCAGCACCCGCTCGGCGGGCGCGGCGTGCTGATCGGCGGCGTCCCCGGCGTCGCGCCGGCGCGCGTCGTCGTGATCGGCGGCGGCGTCGTTCAGCGTGCCGCCCGGCGTCGGGCGCACGACGATCCGGCGGTAGCCGGGCGCCGCCGGATCGGGCGCGATGCCGCCGACCGAGCCGTAGAGCCAGTCGCCGATCGAGCCGAGCCCGTAGTGGTTGAACGAGTTCATGCCCGGGTCCTGGAAGTTGCCGTCGACGGTGATGCCGTCCCAGCGCTCCCAGATCGTCGTGCCGCCCTGCCCGATCATGTAGCCCCACGACGGCCACGTGCGCTGTTCGAGAATCCGGTACGCGAGGTCGCTGCGGCCGGTGTCGGCGAGCACCGACAGGAGGAACGGCGTCCCGAGGAAGCCGGTCGAGAGGTGGCCGTCGCGCGCCTCGACGTTGGCGGCCAGTCTCGCGGCCGCCGCCGCGCGCGTCTGCTCCGGCACGAGGCCGAAGTGCAGGGCGAGCACGTACGAGGTCTGGCTGCCGCTGCCGACGCGGCCGTCGGCGCGCACCCAGCGTCTCGCGAAGGCGTCGGCGATCTGCTCGTGGAGCGCTCTGAACTGCGCCGCGTCGGCCTCCTTGCCGAGCGCGAGCGCCGATCTGCGCACGAGCTCGGTCGAGAAGGCGAAGAACGCGGTCCCGATCAGGTCCTTCGGCGTGTCGCTGGTGGCGAGCCAGTCGCCGTAGCCGGCGTCCGGCCGGATCAGGCCGTTGGAGTTCGCGCGCAGGTAGTCGATCCAGCGCACCATCGAGTCGTAGCTGTCGGCGAGCACGCGCGGGTCGCCGTAGTGCTCGTACAGCTCCCACGGCACGACCGTGCCGGCGTCGCCCCAGCCGGCGGTTCCCTCGCCGCAGCAGGTGCGCGGTGCGACGTCGGGATAGGCGCCGTTGGCGGCCTGGCTGTCGCGCAGCGTCAGCAGCCACTGGTCGAGGTAGTTGGCGTAGTCGCCGTTGAAGGCGCCGGTCGAGGCGAACGCTTGGATGTCGCCGGTCCAGCCGAGCCGCTCGTCGCGCTGCGAGGCGTCGGTCGGGACCGTCATGAAGTTGCTCCACTGGCCCCAGAGGATGTTCTGCTGGATCCGGTCGACGAGCGCGTTCGAGGTGCCGAAGGTGCCGTATCTCGGCGCGTCGGTCGTGACGACGCGACCCTCGATCGCGTCGAGCGGCGGCTCGCCCGGGTAGCCGGTCACCTCGACGTAGCGGAAGCCGTGGTAGGTGAAGCGCGGCTCCCACATCTCGCCGGCCGGATCGCCGGACAGCGTGTAGGTGTCGGTCTGCTGCGCGCCGCGCAGGTGGGCGCGGTAGAGCGAGCCGTCGGCGTCGAGCACCTCGCCGAAGCGCAGGCGGACCCTTCTGCCGGCCTCGCCGGTGACGCGCAGCCGCGCCCAGCCGGCGAAGTTCTGACCCATGTCGAAGATGTAGGTGCCCGGCGTCGGCTGCGTCACGGCGACCGGTCTGAGCGTCTTGACGACGCGGATCGGCGGCGCCTGCGCGGGGAAGACGGTCGTTCTCTCGGCGCGTCTGACGGCGTTCGGCCAGCCGCCGCCGAAGCCAGGTCTGTCCCAGCCCGGCTGCTCGGCGCGGGCGTCGAAGCTCTCGCCGTCGTAGATTCCCGATGCCTGCACGCCGCCGCTGCCGGCGCGCCAGCTGTCGTCGCTGACGATCCGCTCGCGCGTGCCGTCGGCGTAGGTGATCTCCAGCTGCGCCAGCAGGGCGGGCGTCGTGCCCCATCTGCGACCGCCCTGCAGGCGGCCGGCGTACCAGCCCTCGCCGAGCAGCGCGCCGATCGCGTTGGCGCCGGGCCGCACGAGGTCCGTGACGTCGTAGGTCTGCGCCGGCACGTGCCTGTCGTATTCGGTCCAGCCGGGCGCGAGCAGCTCGTCGCCGACGCGCCGGCCGTTGAGGCGCAGCTCGTAGATGCCGAGCGCGGAGACGTCGAGGCGGGCGTGCGCGATCGCTCTGGTGGCGGTGAACTCGCGTCGCAGGTACGGCGAGGTGCCGCCGGGCAGCGCGACGTTGGAGCCCCACGGGCCCTGCCCGTACGGCGCGGCGACCCGCGCTGCTCTCCAGCCGGAGTCGTCGAACGCGGGCGTCTGCCAGCCGGCGACCTCGCTGTCGTGCGCCTTCCAGCCGGCGCCGGTGCTGAGCGTCGTCGCGGGGACGGCGCCGCCGTCGTAGGTGACGCGCAGGCGGCCGAGGAAGCCGGTCGGGGAGGGTGTTCCGTTCTCCTGCGTGGCGCGGTTTCTCGCCTGCACGGCGACGCTGTTGACGCCGGCTCTGAGGTATCTCGCGACGTCGACCGACTGCGCCTTCTGCCAGGCGTCGCGGTCGCCCTCGCGCAGCTCGTGCGTGTCGGCGACGAGCGTGCCGTTGACGTAGACGGCGGCCTCGTCGTCGGCGGTGAAGAGGAGGCGGCCGGAGGCGATCGGCGCGCTGTCGAGCGTGACGCTGCCGCGCAGCCAGCGCGTGACGGCCGGCACGCCGCTGACCGGGTCGTTCTCGTCGAACCAGATCCAGCTCGCGCCTCTCAGGTCGAGCGTCTCCGCCGGCGCGGCGATCCAGGAGGCCGACCAGTCGGCGGCGCTCAGGAGACCGGTCTGGAAAGTCGCCGGTGCGCTCCAATCGGATGAGCGGCCGCGCTCGTCCCAGGCCTGGACCTTCCAGTGGTAGCGCGTCGCCGATCTCAGCGCAGGGCCCTGGTAGTCGACGTTGGCCGAGCTGCCGCTCTGCACGCGGCCGCTGTCCCAGACGTCGCCGCTGCCGTTCGCGAGCGCGCTCGCGCTGCTGGCGAGCAGCACACGGTAGGCCGACTGCGCGCGCCCGCGGCCGTCGCCGTCGAGGCGCCAGCCGAGGTTGGGGTCGGTCTCGCCGAGGCCGAGCGGCGCCTGCATGCGGTCGACGGTGAGGTGGTCGACCGACAGCTGGCGGGCGCCGGCGGCGGGGGCGGCGAGCGCGCCGCCGCCCACGCCGAGCGTCAGCGCCGCGAGCGCGGCGAGACCGCCGGCGCGTACGGGCGAGCCGCCGGCGCGTCCGGCCAGCGGCGCTCGGCGCCGGCCCAGAGGCCGGCGAACCGATGGATGCATTCGTTCTCTCCTCCTACGCCCACGGCGCGCACTGAGTGTCTATGCGCGCCGATGATCGAATAGGTCGAAGCGAACATATCCGGACACCGGAAGAAAACGCAAGCGACCGCGCGACGCGATCGCGAGCGATCCTCAGTTTTCAGCCGAGATAGCGGTTGGTGATCGGGACGCGGCGGTCGCGGCCGAAGGCGCGGCCGGTGATCTTGATGCCGGGCGGGGCCTGGCGGCGCTTGTACTCGGCGCGGTCGACGAGCTTGATGACGAAGTCGACGTCCTCGGAGCGGAAGCCGCGCTGGATCAGCTGCTCGCGGCCGAGGTCCTGCTCGACGTAGCCGTCGAGGATCGGGTCGAGCACCGCGTAGGGCGGCAGCGAGTCCTCGTCCTTCTGGTCGTGGCGCAGCTCGGCGCTCGGCGGGCGCTCGATGATCGCCGGCGGGATCAATGGCTCGCCGGTCGCCGCGATCGCGACCTCGTTGCGGTGGCGGGTGAGCGCGTACACCCGCGTCTTCGGGCAGTCCTTGATCACCGCGAAGCCGCCGGCGAGGTCGCCGTAGAGGGTCGAGTAGCCGACCGACATCTCGGACTTGTTGCCGGTCGCCAGCACGAGCCAGCCGAACTTGTTCGAGAGCGCCATCAGCAGATTGCCGCGGATGCGCGCCTGCAGGTTCTCCTCGGTGAGGTCGGGCTCGCGGCCGGCGAACGGCTCGGCGAGCGTGCGCTCGTACGACTCCATCGTCGGCTGGATGTCGAACTCGAACAGCTCGACGCCGAGGTTGCGTGCGAGCTGGCGGGCGTCCTCCTGCGTCTCCGACGACGAGTACGGCGACGGCATCACCGCGACCGCGACGCCGTCGGGTCCCAGCGCGTCGACGGCGACCGCCGCCACCAGCGCCGAGTCGACCCCGCCGGAGAGGCCGAGCACCACCCGTCTAAAGCCGTTCTTGCCGACGTAGTCGCGCAGGCCGGCGACGAGCGCGGCGTAGACCTCGGCCGTCTCGTCGAGCATCGGCGCGACCGGCCCGCCCGTGCGCAGCTGCTCCTCCGGCGCCGCCGCCGGCGGCAGCTCCAGCGTCGCGATCGTCGGGACCGCTCTGGCGTTCCTGCCGGCGGCGCGCAGGCGCGCGTCACGCAGCCGGTAGGTGCGCGGCGCGAGCGGGTCGATCGTCGCGACCAGCAGCTCCTCGGTGAACTGGCCGGCGCGCGCGACGATCTCGCCGCGGTGGTCGAGCACGAGCGAGTGGCCGTCGAAGACCAGCTCGTCCTGGCCGCCGACCAGCCCGCAGAAGGCGACGACGCACATCGTGTCGCGCGCCCGCTGGATCAGCATCCGCTCGCGCTCGGCGCCCTTGCCGGCGTGGTAGGGCGAGGCGCTGAGGTTGACGATCACCGAGGCGCCGGCGTACGCCTCGTCGGAGGCCGGCGGCCCGGCCTCCCAGATGTCCTCGCAGATCGTCAGCCCGATCTTCACCCCGCCGACGTCGATCAGCGCGCCGCCCTCGCCCGCGGCGAAGTAGCGCTGCTCGTCGAAGACGCCGTAGTTGGGCAGGAAGTTCTTGCGGTAGATCGCCTGCACCTCGCCGTCGGCGAGCACCGCGAGCGCGTTGTAGACGTCGTCGCCGCGCTCGGGGAAGCCGACGAGCGCGACGATCCCGGTCGTCTCCGCCGCGATCCGCTCCAGCGCCGCGCGCGCATCGCTGAGGAAGTGCTCCTTCAGCAGCAGGTCCTCCGGCGGGTAGCCGGTCAGCGCCAGCTCGGGGAAGAGCACGAGCTGGGCCTGCTGGCCGCGCGCGGCGGCGATGCCGTCGACGATCTTGCGCTCGTTGCCGGCGATGTCGCCGACGACGGCGTTCAGCTGGCAGAGCGCCAGGCGGAGGGGACCTGTTGGCATGGGGCTCATGATGCCATCGCTTCCCGCCGGGACGGCGGGCGATGCGTCACTCCGCGTCGGCGCCGGACGTGCCGAGCAGCTGCGACGCGAACTGCTCCAGCGCCGGGTCGGCCGGGTCGGCCGTTCTGAGGATCCGCTCGGCGCCGAGCGCGACGACGCCGTCGGTCCCCGCTCTGCGCGTCAGGATCACGGCCTGGCCGGCGGCCTCGATCGCGGGGTCGGGCGGACCGGAGAGTCTCTCCCGCAGCGCGACCAGCGCCGGCGGCGCTCTCGCGCCGCCGTAGACGACGAAGACGTCGCCGGCGCGCAGCAGTCTCAGCTGCTCGTCGCCGAGGTACTCCTGCGGTGCGTCGAAGGCGACGCCCGGCTGCGCCGTCGTCGCCTGGTCGACGTGCGCGTTGTCGCGCGAGTTGAGGAACATCACCAGCAGCACGACGGCGCCGAGCCCGATCGCGAGCGCCAGCAGGCCGCCGCCGAGACGGCGCAGGCCGCGGTGCGACGGCGTGGAGGGCTGGTCGGCGGTCATCGCGCGCAGAC
>DATIOB010000088.1:0-5799 GCA_035473605.1 Conexibacter sp. | reverse complement strand
GACCCCGCTCTCGCCCGACGGCGGCGTGATCGCCGACCTGCACGACCCGATCGACGACCCGGCCGCGCTGGCGGCGCGGCTCGACGCGACCCCGGGCGTCGTCGACCACGGCCTCTTCCCGCCGAGCATGGTGCACGACGTGCTGATCGCGGGAACGACCGGAGTCGAGCACCGCCGCAACTGAGGAGACCCGACAGCTCATGACGACCGCACGCGAGATCCATCTCAAGCAGCGTCCGCACGGCGAGCCGCAGCTCGACGACTTCGAGCTCGTCGCGGTCGACCTGCCCGAGCCGGGCGAGGGCGAGCTGCTGGTGCGCAACACGTGGATGAGCGTCGACCCGTACATGCGCGGGCGGCTGAGCGACGCGAAGTCGTATGTGCCGCCGTTCGCGGTCGGCGCGGCGCTCGACGGCGGCGCCGTCGGCGAGGTGGTCGCCTCCGGGGACCCGTCGTTCGCGCCGGGCGACCGCGTCCTGCATGGTCTCGGCTGGCGCGACCATGCGCTGCTGCCGGCCAAGCGGGCGCAGCGGATCGACACGACCGTGCTGCCCGAGCAGGCCTACCTCGGCGTGCTCGGGATGCCGGGCCTGACCGCCTACGCCGGCCTCGTCGAGATCGCGCCGGTCAGAGATGGCGACGTCGTGCTCGTCTCGGCCGCGGCCGGCGCGGTCGGCAGCGCCGCGACGCAGATCGCCCGCCTGCTCGGCGCCTCGCGCGTGATCGGGATCGCCGGCGGTCCGGAGAAGTGCGCCTACGTGACCGAGGAGCTGGGCGCCAACACCGCGATCGACTACAAGGCCGGCGATGTCGGCCCGCAGCTGCGCGCGATCGCCCCGGACGGCATCGACGTCTTCTTCGACAACGTCGGCGGCGAGCAGTTGGAGGCGGCGATCGGCTCGCTGCGCCTGCGCGGCCGGATCGCCCTCTGCGGCGCGGTCTCCGGCTACAACGCGACCGAGCCGCAGCCGGGTCCGCGCAACATGTACCGCCTGATAGGCGTGCGCGGCACGCTGCGCGGGATGATCGTCACCGACCACGCCGACCTGCGCGACAGATTCGTCGAGCAGGTCGGCGGCTGGCTGGCGCGCGGCGCGCTGCGCTACCGCGAGACGGTCGTCGACGGCCTCGACGCCGCGCCGCAGGCGTTCATCGACCTGCTGCGCGGCGCCAACACCGGCAAGATGCTCGTCAGAGTGGGTTGAGCGAGACGGCCGCGCCGCCGGCCGCCGCCCGCCCCGCGAGATCGCCGCCAGGCGATCTCGCACTGCGATCGGCGCCAGCCGATCGCACGAGCTCCTCCGCCGCATCCGCGAACGCACTCGGCCCGCCGGCCGCCCGCAATTGCACGCCGGCCGCCGCCGCAGCAGCCCGCGCGTCGGCGCCGAGCGCGTCCTGTACGGCCGTCCGCATCGCCTCCGGCGTCAGCCGCCGCCGCTGCACGACCCGCCCCGCGCCGCACTCGGCGACCCGCCGCGCGACCTCCGGCTGGTCGCGCCCGAACGGGACCGCGACGAGCGGCACGCCGGCCCCGACCGCCTTCTGCACGATCCCCATCCCGCCGTGGCAGACGACCGCCGCCGCCCGCGCCAGCACCGGCCCGTGCGGCGCGAACGGCTCGACGCGCGCGTTGGCGGCCCGCGGCAGCCGCGCACCGTCGCGCCCGGCCGCTCCGCCGAGCGTCACCAGCACCCGCAGCGGCAGGTCGCGCAGCGCCTCGATCGCGGTCGCGGCGAGCTGCTCGTCGCCCTGGTACTCGGTCGAGCAGGTCACCAGCACCCACGGGTCGCCGGGCTCGCTCAGCCAGCCGGGCGCGGCGGCCGGCGGATCCCACGCCTGCGCCCCGACCAGCCGCACGTGCGCGGGCAGGTCGTCGCGCCGGTACTCCAGCGGCGCACCGCTCAGCGCCAGCAGCCGGTCGGGGGCGGCGAACAGCTGCAGCGGGCTGAAGAACGACCGCAGCCCGGCCTCCTTCCGCAGCCGGTTGAGCGGCGGCAGCATCGCGCGACCGTACATCCGCACGACCGCGCGCCACAGCAGCGCGTCGCGGGCGCGGCCGACGGCGTCCGCGCGCGGCCGCAGCCCCAGCCCGTATGGCGGGATCCCGTTACCCGGCAGCGGCAGCAGCGACGGCAGCGTGATCGCCCACGGCAGGCCGCCGCGCTCGGCCGCGACGTGTGCGCCGTAGGCGAGCGTGTCGAGCAGCAGCGCGTCGGGCCGCACCTGCGCGACCGCCGCGTCGAGGTCGTCGCGGTCGAGCGGGCCGCGCGCGAGCAGGTCGGCGAAGCCGCGTTTGAGCCGGTCGGGGCCGCAGCGCGCCTCGTGGTCGGCGACGGGGATCGCCTCGATCCGCGGGTCGACCGGCGCGGCCTCCAGGCCGACCGCGCGCAGCGCCGCCACGTGCGCGGTCGCCGTGCGCACGTGGACCGCGTGGCCGCGCGCCCGCAGCTCCAGCAGCCCCGGCACGAGCGGGAAGAGGTGCCCGGCGGCCGGGGAGGTGTACGCCAGCAGGGTCGCCATCGTCGCTCGTCTCCGTTCAGCGGTTGAGCGTCAGGACGAGGGCGCGGGCGCCGCTGCCGGCGACCGTCAGCTTCACGCTGCGGGCGCGCCGCAGCGACCGTCTGGCGGCGGGCGTGAAGCGCAGCGTCACCGTCGCGGAGCCGTTGCGGCCGGCACTGGCGCTCCCGCGCGCGACCGTGCGCGTGCCGGCGCGCGCCGTGAAGACGACTCTGCCGCCCTTCTTGACGCCGGCGACTCTGACCTTGACGCCCTGCGCGAGCGCGGTGCGCAACGGCGGGCGCCCGCCCGCGAGCGTCAGGCGCGCCTTGCCGCCGCCACCGCCGCCTCGCTGCGGCCCGGCCGCTCTCGGCCCGCTCGCTCTCGGCGTTCTCGCTCTCGGCGCATCCGCTCTCGGCGGCGCCACGACGGCCGGCCGCTCGACCGTCTCGCAGTCGGGCGCGATCGTGTCGGCCGCGTCGGCGACGACGCGGTCCTCCCCGACGCCGCAGCTGACCGAGTCGGCGACGCCGTCGCGCACGTCGATCACGTCGTTGCCGAGCGGCATCGAGCAGCTCTCGAACAGGCCGCACTGGCTCGCCGACTTGTCGCCGACGATCGTGTCGCGGCCGGGCCCGCCGACGATCGTGTCGTCGCCGAAGCCGCCTTCGAGGCGGTCGTCGCCGGCGCCGCCGTCGATCGTCTCGGCGGAGTTGCCGCCGGTGACGGTGTCGTTGCCGCCGAGCGTCGCGATCGTCGAGCTGCCGTGGTCCTGGTTGGCCCACATCTCGACGACGTCGGGCGCGTCGCTGAGCGCGATCGTGCCGGAGACGTGCGAGGTGATCCGCTCGATCCCGGCGACGTCGTCACCTTCGCCGGGGCGGCCGTCGTCGGCGGCGCCGTTCAGCGTCACGGTCACGGGCGGGTGCAGGTCGCCGTCGGGGATGTTCCAGCCGACCGCCTTGTCGTTGCCCTCGCCGCCGTCGATCGTGTCGGCGGCCGGCGCCGCGTAGGCGTCGCCGTCGAGCACGTCGTCGCCGGGTCCGGCGCGCAGCGTGTCGCGCCCGCCGCCGCCGTTGATCGTGTCGATGCCCTCGCCGCCGTCGACGCTGTCGTCGCCGCCGGCGCTCTCGATCGTGTCGTTGCCGGGACCGGCGACGACCGTCTCGGCGCTGTCGGCGCCGGTGAAGCGGTCGTCGCCCGCGCCGAGGTCGACCTGCAGCGCGCCGTCGGGCAGCATCCCCTCGGTCAGCATCAGGCTGGTGACCTTGTCGCTGCCGCCGGCCATCGCGACGACGACGCCGCCGGGGCCGAGCGGGCAGCGGGTCGAGTCGAAGATCGTGCGCGTGCAGCCGGGGCCGGCCTCGTCGCTGTTGACCTCGACCTCGCCGGAGGCGGTCATCGAGAGGACGATCGTCTCGTTGCGGTCGTCGCCTCTGACCCAGATCGTCGCGCCGTCGGAGCTGGCGACGTCGGCGCCGGCGATCGACGGGGCGAGCGCGGGCAGCAGCGCCGCGCCGGCGAGGGCGGCGACGGCGGCGGCGGGAAGCGGGATGCGGCGGGTCATGGCGGTTCCTCTCTCGGTCGGTGAAAACGTCTGCCGACACCGTCGCGCCGCGCCGCCCCGGCGGGCAGACGGGGGATCCCCCACCCTCCCCTCGCCGCGCCCGCGCCCGGTCCATCGCGCACCGCCGCGAACCCTCCCCTCGCCGCCCCCGCGCCTGTCACGCTTCAGCCCGTGGCACTGCTCGGACGGGACGTCGAGATCGCGGCCCTCGAAGGCGCGCTCGCCGACGTGGGCGGCGGCGGTCAGCGGCTGCTGGCGATCACCGGCGAGGCGGGGATCGGCAAGAGCGCGCTGCTCGACCACGCCGCCGTGCGGTCCGCCGCCGACGGCCTGCTGGTGCTCGCCGCACGCGCCGCCGAGCACGAGCGCGACGTGCCGTTCGGGCTCGTCGTCGACGCGCTCGACGACCACGTCGAGACGCTCGGCGCGGCCCGCCTGGCGACGCTCGGGCCGGAGCTGGAGGCGGTCCTGCCGGCCGTCGCCACACATGCCGAGACGCGTCCGACCGAGCCGTCGGCGATCCCGTGGGAGCGCTTTCGGATCCATCGCGCGCTGCGCGGGCTGCTGGAGCTGCTCGGCCGCGAGCGGCCGCTGGCGCTGCTGCTCGACGACGTCCAGTGGGCCGACGAGGCCACGGTCGAGCTGCTGCTGCACCTGCTGCGACGGCCGCCGCGCGTGCCGTTCCTGCTCGTCTTCGCGCTGCGTCCCGGCAGAGTCCCGCGGCTGCTCGACGCCGGCCGCCGCGCGCACGGCTGGGAGGAGCTGCGGCCCGCGCCGCTGCCGCGCAGCGCGGCCCGCTCGCTGCTGCCCGACGCGCTCGACGCCGCGGTGCGCGAGCGGATCCTGCGCGAGGCCGACGGCAACCCGCTGTTCCTGCGCGAGCTGGCTCGCGGCAGCGCCGCCGGCAGCGACCGCGACGAGCCGGTCCCCGGCACGCTCGCCGCCGCGATCGTGCAGGAGCTCGACGCGCTCGACGCGACCGCCGCCGCCTTCGCCGACGGCGCCGCGGTCGCCGGCGACCCGTTCGACCTCGACGTCGCGGTCGCCGCCTCCGACCTCGACGAGGCGACCGCGCTCGCGGCGCTCGACCGGCTCGTCGCTGCCGGGCTCATGCAGCCGGCCGCCGCCAGCCGCGCCTTCGGCTTCCGCCATCCGCTCGTCCACCGCATCGTCGCCGACGCGACCCCGCCCGGCTGGCGGCTGCAGGCGCACGCGCGCGCCGCCGCGCTGCTGGAGCAGCGGATGGCCGCGCCGGCGCTGCGCGCCTCCCACGTCGAGCGCTGCGCCTCCGCCGGCGACGAGGCGGCGATCGCGCTCTTCGGCGAGGCGGCGCGCGAGTCGCTCGGCAGCTCGCCGGCTGCCGCCGCGCACTGGTACGCCGCGGCGCTGCGCCTGCTGCCGCACGGCGACGACGCCCGACGCGCGGAACTGCTCGCGCCGCTCGGGCTCGCGCTCGCCTCCGCCGGCCGGCTCGACGAGAGCCGCGTCGCGATCGACGACTGCGTCGCGCTGCTGGGCCCCGCCGACGCCGAGCGGCGCGGCGCGCTGATCGCCGCCGTCACGATCGCCGACGTGCTGCTGGGCGAGTTCGGCGTCGCCGAAGAGCGGCTGCGCAGAGCGCTGGAGGACGCACCGCCGCGGCGCCGCCCGCGCCTGCTGCAGTACCGCGCCGCGATCGCCTTCTTCAGAGGCGACGCGGCCGGCGTCGCGAGCTGGTCCGAGCGCGCGCTGGAGGC
>DATIOB010000087.1:0-1502 GCA_035473605.1 Conexibacter sp. | reverse complement strand
GGCTGCGCGGCGCCCATCCCTGCGACCTCAGCGAGCTGGCGGCGCGCTTCTCGGCGCCGGTACTGCCGGGCGAGTCGATCGAGCTGCGCACCTGGGACGAGGGCGACGGGCCGCTGCGCTTCGCCGCCGCGACCGCGCGCGGAACCGTCCTCTCCGGCGGATCGGTGGCCTTCGCATGAGCCTCGACGACCGCGACGCCGTCATCGTCGCCGCCGTGCGCACGCCGATCGGGCGCGCCGGCAAGGGCTCGCTGATCGAGCTGCGCGCCGACGAGCTGGCCGCGATCGCCGTGCGCGCGGCGCTGGAGCGGGTGCCGCAGGTGCGGCCCGAGCAGGTCGAGGACCTGCTGCTCGGCTGCGGCCAGCCGGCCGGCGAGCAGGGCTACAACATGGCCCGCGTCGTCGCGCTGCTGGCCGGGCTGCCGGGCACGCCGGGCGTCACCGTCAACCGCTACTGCTCCTCCTCGCTGCAGACGATCCGGATGGCCGCGCACGCGATCGGAGCCGGCGAGGGCGACTGCTTCGTCGCCGCCGGCGCCGAGGCCGTCAGCCGCTACGCGCACGGCAAGGCCGACGGCATGCCGGAGACGAAGAACCCGCGCTTCGACGCCGCCCGCCTGCGCACCGCCGCCCGCGCCGAGGGCGGCGGCGGCGACTGGACGCCGGCCGCGGGGCTGCCCGACGTCTACGTCGCGATGGGCGAGACGGCCGAGAACGTCGCCGAGCATGCCGGCGTCACGCGCGCCGCGATGGACGCGTGGGCGGCCCGTTCGCAGCAGCGCGCGGTCGCCGCGCAGGCGGCCGGCCTGTTCGACCGGGAGATCGTGCCGGTGACGACACCGTCGGGCGCCGTCGTCAGCGCCGACGACGGGCCGCGAGCCGGCACGACCGTCGAGAAGCTGGCTGCGCTGAGACCGGTCTTCCGCCCGGACGGCCGCGTCACCGCCGGCAACGCCTGCCCGCTCAACGACGGCGCCGCCGCCGTCGTCGTCACCAGCGCCGCCTTCGCGCGCCGCAACGGGATCGATCCGCTGGCGCGGATCGTCGCGACCGGCGTCTCCGCGATCGACCCGGAGATCATGGGCCTCGGCCCCGTCGAGGCCTGCCGCCAGGCGCTTGGGCGCGCCGGCATGACGGTCGCCGACGTCGACCGCGCCGAGATCAACGAGGCGTTCGCGGCGCAGGTGCTGCCGAGCGCGGAGCAGCTCGGCCTCGACCTCGACCGCCTCAACGTGCGCGGCGGCGCGATCGCGCTCGGTCACCCGTTCGGGATGACCGGCGCGCGCATCATGACGACGCTGCTGCACACGCTCCAGGACGACGACGTGACGATCGGGCTGGAGTCGATGTGCGTCGGCGGCGGCCAGGGCATGGCCATGATCGTCGAAAACCTCGGCTGACCCCCCACCAAGACTCGAACCGGCGTCGCTCTGGCATATGAGGTGTGCCACAGCGACGCCGGTTCGGCTTATTGGGCGGGGGGTTGGAGGTGGGTGTCGGTCA
>DATIOB010000086.1:0-2634 GCA_035473605.1 Conexibacter sp. | reverse complement strand
GCTGGAGCGGCTCGCGCGGCTGCTGCGCGACTGGGACGCCGAGCGCCGCCGAGCCGCCGCGCCGCCGCGCCCCGGCCCCGCGGAGTTCGAGATACGCGTCGCGCGGCTGCAGCTGCCGGACACGGGGCGTCCGCCGCTGCTGACCGAGTTCGTCGCGCTCGACACGGCGATGCTGACCGCGATCCACCTGCTCGCCGGCGAGACCTCGGTCGAGCGGGCGCTGATCGTCGTTGCCGAGCTGACGCCGCTGCTCGACCTCGCCCGCTCCGAGCTGCTCGACGTCGACGACGAGCTGGGCGACGTCTTCCGCCACCCCGGCGCGACGCTCGCGCATCTCGACCAGGTGGCGCGCGAGTGGTCGGACCTGCTCGCCGGGCGCTCCGACGAGGACGAGCCGCGCCTGCGGACGCGCCTGCCGCTCGACCTTGCCGCGGCGCTGCTGTTCCTCCACGACGCCCACGAGCAGCGATCCGATCACGAGCACGGCTGGCTGCGGGTGCGAGACCGCGCCGTGGAGGCGATCACGACCGGCCGCCTCGCCGACGCCCCGGTCGCGGTCGACGGGCGCGCGGCGCTGGAGGAGACGCGCTCGGTCGCGCTCACGCTCGCCGGCCACTGGCTGGACGAGCTGCGCGGCGAGCGCGAGAGCCGCTCCGCCGCGCTGCGTCCGCGGGTGATCGACGCGTGCAGCCGCTGCCTCGTCACCGCCTGGGCGCAGCGCCGCATCGGACACGACCGCTGAATTCGGCGGGGGGAACGACGCGTTCCCGCCCGACGAGGAAGCACGGCCGGAGCATTCGGCCGCTCCACCACAGTCCCCACGCAACAGGAACTGCACATGCCATTGACAGATCGACTCGCGGGCCTCCCGCGAGCGGGTCGCGCACGTCCCGGCCTCGCCCGGCGCGTCGCGCTCGGGACGGCCGCCGCGGCGCTGCTGGGCTCCGCCTTCACCGCCGCCGCCGACGCCGCGCCGCGCTCGCTCGACCTCGCCGTCACGCAGCTGACCGGTACGCCCAGCTTCGACGCGACGGCCGGGCCCGGTCGTGACGTCGGCACCGCCGACGCCGTCGTGCGCTCCAACGACCGCGTCACGTACCAGATCGAATTCAACGTCAACGACGACGCCGCCGGCAGCAGCGTCGGCAGAAACGTGACGATCACGCAGACGCTGCCGGAGGGGCTGTCGTGGACGCGCCTGCCCGCGACCTGTCTGACGAGCGGCGTCACGCCCGCGTCGAGGCTCGACGGCCGCACGATCGTCTGCAACGTCGGCGACGTCCCGACCGGCACCGCCCGCACCCTCTCGCTGCAGGCGAAGGTCGACGAGCTGCGCAACGGGACGGTGCTGACCCCGGCCGCCGGCTCGACGACCGTCGTCGCCGACGGCGCACCCGAGCGGTCGGCCACGCCCGCGCCGGTCACCGTCAGCTCGATCCCGCGCGTCGACATGGTCAAGTCCGCCCCGACCGTCGCGACCGGCACCGTCGGCGGCGAGGCCGGCTACCTGCTGCGCTACCCCGTCTCGGTCCGGATCCCCGACTTCGGCGGACGCGGGCTGATCGGCTACGAGCCGCCGGCCGCGGCGCTGTCGCTCGCCGACGACTTCTCCGAGGTCAGTCCCAACGCCCGGTTCGTCGACTGCGCCGCCGGCAGCGGCGGCAGCTGGAGCTGCGCCGACGCCGGCGGCAAGCGGGTCGCGATCGACCTCACGCTGAACGATCCGAACCGGATCTCCTCCGGCATGCTCGCCTCCACGACGGTGACGATCTTCGTCCCGCGCGCTGACCTCGAAGCCGCTCCCGGCGGCCAGCTGCAGACCCGCAACCGCGTCGTCGAGCTCGACGCGAAGGGCCAGGACGGCACGCCCGCGATCGGCGAGGACCCGTCCAACAACGCCGCGCAGGCGACGCTCAGCCGCTCTGCCGCGGGTGACTTCTACAAGCACTACGTCGACCTGACCGAGCCGGGCAGCTACATCCCCGGCGGCGCCGACGTCGACCGCAACGGCTTCTCCGTCGTCGGCCCCGGCCAGATCTTCCAGGCCGAGATCCGCGCCTCCAGCCGCAACCCGGTCGCCGGCTACGACAGCGTCGCGGCCTGCGACGTCTTCGACACCGTGACGCAGACGGCGACCACCGCCGGCGCGAAGGCCGCCGGCCGCGTCGCGTGGGTGACGACGAACAGCGTCACCGGCGGCTCGCCGCTGGTCGCGGGGACCGACTTCGCGATCGAGTACTCGACCGCGCCGACCTCGACCGCCGCCGACGAGGCGACCCGCTGGAGCGAGCTGCGCGCGACCGACTGCGGCGGCGACGCCGCGCAGTGGAGCACGACCGCGCCGGCCGATCCCGCGACGATCACGAAGGTGCGCGTCCGCACGCTGCGCACCCCGCCGGTCCAGTTCACGCTCGCCGTCGCCGTCAACCTGACCGCCAAGCACGGCGCCGCCGGCACCAAGATCGCCAACTTCATGCCGTACCAGGTCAACGGCGGCGCGTGGACGGCGTCGACCTACCAGCCGGCCAACCACACCGGCGCCCGCGGCGACCGTCTGATCCTCAGCGCCGCGCAGACGATCCTCAGAAAGGAGATCGTCGACCCGGCCTCCTCCTCGACCGCGACACCCGCCGT
>DATIOB010000085.1:0-1650 GCA_035473605.1 Conexibacter sp. | reverse complement strand
GCGGCCGTCACCTGGCCGGTGAAGAAGCGGCCGAAGACGTGCGCGGCCTCGATCACGGCGCGGTAGCCGGCGATGTTGGCCATGCTCGAGAGCACGTCGAGCGACTGCGCGCGGCTGATGCGCGGCACGGCGTCCATCGCGAGCGCGGTGATCGGCCGCTGCGCGAGCGCGTCGATCATCTCGGGTCTGAACGCGGGCGCGAGCAGCGCGACGATCGTCGCGCCGTCCTTCAGCTTCGCGATCTCGCCGTCAGTCGGGCCGTTGACGCGCAGCACGACGTCGGCCTGCCATGCCTGCTCGGCGGAGCCGACGGTCGCGCCCGTCGCGGCGTACGCGTCGTCGTCGAAGCTGGAGAGCACGCCGGCCCCGGACTCGACCACGACCTCGTAGCCGAGTCCCACAAGCTGTCTGGCCGTCGCCGGGGTCGCGGCGACGCGTGTCTCCCCGGCGTTGGTCTCGCGGGGCACTCCGATCAGCATCGAGATTTCAGACTCCTCGTCACAAGAACATTCGACAGGCCGAACGCCCGGCCTTGAAGACGCTCATCCTACGGGCGTCGACCCCGGCGTGGCCACCGCAGAAGAGGCAGGCGAGGTCAAAGGAAACCAGCCCGCCGTCGTCAACGGCGTCGGTTGTGCAGAACTGCCCGCCGGGAGCGGCGCGTGGAAGCCGCGCTTTCCCGGCCGGCCAGCCCTTTCCGCGCGCGTCCTCGTATCGTTGGCGGATGCCGCCGTGGACCGACGAGGAACTGCGCATGCGTGCGCGCTGGCTGCTGCGCAGCTACCGGCACTGGTCGGGCGAGGAGCTGCTCGAACCGGCGGCCGGCGACGACGACGCGCGCGCCCGCGCGCTGTTCGCGGCGCCGTTCGCGGTGCTGGCGCACGACGTGCGGCCCGATCCGCTGTGCGTCTACGCCAACGCCGCGGCGCTCGCCGCGTTCGAGCTGCGCCGCGAGGAGGCGCCGGAGTTCGCGACGAGCCGGACCGTCGAGCCGGCCGCGCGCGACGAACGGCGGGCGGCGCTGGCGCGCGCGGACGAGGCGGGGCTGCTGAGCGGCTACAGCGGCGAACGTGTCTCGACCAGGGGGCGCCGCTTCCAGATCCACGACGGCCGCATCTGGACAGTGCTCGACGACGACGGCCGTCGCGTCGGCCAGGCCGCGGCGTTCCGCTCCGACCCGCGCTGAGCGCGAACCGGCGCGCCGCCCCGGTGGAGGGGCGACGCGCCGGGACGCGAGGGCTCGATCAGCCGGTGAACGAGGGGCGCTGCGTCGGTTGCGGCTGGGGAGCCGCTCGCTGCGCGGCTCTCGCGCGCGGGATCAGCAGCGTGACCGCCTGATTTCTCGTGATCGTTCTGCCGTTGCCGAGCGTCGTCGTGACCGTCAGCGTCGTGCGCAGCTTGCGCACGCCCTTGGCCTGCTGCGCCGTGACGAACGCGGCCGGCAGTCTCAACGACAGCGTCTTCGTCGTGCCGGCGGGGCGGGCAGACGAGCGGCAGTCTCACGTCGCCCTGCTGGCTCACCTTCACGCCACCTCCGCTGCCGAGGTCGGCCGAGGCGCCGACGGCCGGGGGCGCTCTCGTCTGCACGGCGACAGTCGGGGCGGGAACGGTCGGCGGTGCGGCCGCGACGGGGGCCGGCGTCGTCGGCGT
>DATIOB010000084.1:0-1583 GCA_035473605.1 Conexibacter sp. | reverse complement strand
CATCGGGATGCCGGCCGCGGCTACGTTGCGGATCGTGCGGCAGTAGTTCTCCAGCTGCCGGTCGCGCCCGTCGAGGCCGAACATGATCTCGTCGTAGAAGTGCGTCGGGGTGTTTTCGATCACCTCGAGCGTGAGACCGTTGTCCTCACAGCGTCTGCGCAGCGCGACGAGGTCGTCGACCTCCCAGTAGCCGCGCTCGCCCGGGATCGCCGCGGTCGTCACGTTGACGCTCGTGACGCCGAGCTGGCGTGCGTAGGCGGCGATCGCGGGGTCGACGTCCTGGATCTGGCAGATGGCGGTTCACAGCGACACTCTCTCGTCCGTTTCAGTGGATGAAACTACAAATTCACTGTGCAGCACAGTATGGTGAAATCTCGGGTGAAGTCAAGGGACCGGACGGCGCGGCGCGAACCGCTCCGGCACGGTCGTGCGCGGCAGCCGCGCGGGGTCGGCCGGACAGCAGCCGGGCGTGTCGGCCTCGACCGCCGCGCGCGCCACCTCGCGGTACGGCGCGCGCCACGCGACGGCGCCCTTGAGCGCGATCAGCGAGGCGCCCGCGGGGTCGATCCCGCTGGCCGTCAGCTGCTCGACGTGGAACGGCGGCGTCGCCCGCTCCATCGCCAGCACGAGCACGCCGTCGACGTCGAGGACCGCGGTCGCGCCCATCGAGAAGCGCTGGCCGGTCATGTAGGAGCCCCGCGCGACGTAGTCGCCGTCGCCGAGCGCGACGACGCGCGCTCGCACCGCGACCGGCGCGCCGTGCAGCGCGTCGCTGCGCGCGCCCAGCTCCAGCGCCAGCTCGGCGCCGACGCCGGCGGCGCGCGCCGCCGCCACCGCGGGCGCGTCGACGAGCGGGACGACCGCCCCCGCGACACGGCGCGCGACCAGCTCCGCCAGCAGCGCCGTGCCGTCTCCTGGGCCGCCGCCGCCGATGTTGTCGGCGAGGTCGGCGAGCACGACCGGGCGCACGTCGAGCGCCAGCGCCCGCTCGACCGCGGCGGCCGCGTCGGGCCGCGCGGTGACGAACGCGTCCAGCTGCGTCTCGACGTCGGCGAGCGTCGCGGCGACGACCTCGCGAGCGGCCGGCTCGCGCGCCGCCGGCGCGACCGCCGTGACGCTGAAGCCGGCGCGCGCGACGTCGCTGTAGGGGAAGCCGGGCAGCAGCGAGATGCGCGCCACGCCGGCCGCGGCGGCGCGCGCCTCGGCCCGCTCCAGCAGGCCGCGCATCGGCTCGTCGGCGGTCGCCTGCGCGACCGGCGAGGTCAGCGCCGGCAGCTTGCCGAGCACCGTCACGAGCCGCTCGCCGGCGAGCGCGCGGCCGAGCAGCGCGGCCGCCTCGACGCCGCAGGCGCGCATGTCCTCGTGCGGGTAGGTGCGGTAGCCGACGACGACGTCGCAGCAGGCGATCGCCTTCGGCGAGGGGTTGCCGTGGAGGTCGAGGACGACGGCGACCGGCACCGCGCCGAAGCGCGCGCGGACGGCCGCGACCGCGTCGAGATCCCAGCCGGGCTTCACCTTGATCTTGATCCGCCGGTAGCCCGTGGCGAGTTCCTTCGCGATCTTCTCCAGGAGCTGCTCCAGGG
>DATIOB010000083.1:0-12703 GCA_035473605.1 Conexibacter sp. | reverse complement strand
ACGGTCGACGGCGTGCCCGTCGCGTAGCGGGACGCAGCGCACTGCTCCGCCGGTCGCCGTGGGCGGCCGGCGGGGGTGCGGCGCCTAGATCGGCGGCGGCGAGTCGATGCAGATCAGCCGCAGCGGCTCGTCGGCCGAGGCGTTGCGGAACATGTGCGGCCGGTCCGAAGCGTAGTAGGCACTGTCGCCGGGGCCCAGCTCGTGCGGCGGCGCCGCGTCGACCTCCAGCAGCAGCCTGCCCTCCAGCACGTGCACGAACTCCTCGCCGGCGTGGTGGCCGGACTCGGCCAGCGACGCGCCGGGCGACAGCTCCAGCAGCATCGGCAGCATCGTGCGGTCGGTGCCGGAGGAGAGCAGGAAGATCGTCGTGCCCTCCTCGGGCGAGTGCAGCTGGCGCGTCTCGTCGGAGCGCACGACGTCCGGGTCCCTGCCGCCGGGCGCCGGCAGCAGGTCGGTGATCGAGATGCCGTAGTAGTCGACCAGGCGCGTGAGGCGCCCGATCGTGATGTCGCTGCGGCCGTTCTCGACGAGCGACAGGAACGAGGCGGAGATGCCGGTCTCGCGCGCGACGTCGCCGAGCGACAGCCGTCTGGCGGCGCGCAGCGCGCGCAGCTGGGCGCCGACGAACTCCTGCTGGCTCATCGGCTCGACCGGCTGGCCGGTCTCGGTCTGCGTCTGCGCGATCGACGACACGATCCGGTCACGATATCCGGGCATCGGGCCGTCGTGCCTCGTTCCTGCCGCCGGCGCGCCAGGTCGTCCTAGACGACCTGCAGCTCCGGGGTCAGCTGCCCGTCGGCGAAGCGCGACGCGCCGAGCGGCGCGATCCACTCGTCGACGCTGCCGTCGACGACCGCGTCCGCGAGCACGCGGCCGATCGTCGGCGCCATCATCAGGCCGCGGCCGTTGAGGCCGGCGGCGACGAAGAGGCCGTCGTGGCCCTCCAGCGCCCCGAGCACCGGCTGGCGGTCGGGGGTGACGTCGTAGAAGCCCTCGACCATCACCGGGAAGGAGACGTACTCGAGTATCGGGAGCAGCTCGGTGATCGCGCGGCGGACGTTCGAGTGCCAGATCTCTCTGTGCTCGTCGGGCCGGCTGCCGCCGCCGAGGTCGCTCGCGAGGACGGAGCCGTCGGCGAGCTGCTTGGCGGCGAAGTGCTTCTCCGGCGCGATCACGAGCGGCTCCAGCAGCCGCTCTCTGATCGGGTCCGAGTAGAAGAGGTACTTCGGCTCCTTGACGATCGGCAGCTCGATCCCGAGCGGCGAGAGCAGCGCGGGCGTGTCCCACGCGGCCGCGACGACGACGCTCGCGGCGCGCGCCGTGGCGCCGCCGCGCAGGTGCAGGAGCCAGCCGTCGCCGTCGCGCGCGAGCCGCTCGACGTGGGCGTCGTGGAAGGTCGCGCCGCCGCGCACGGCCGCCTCGTGGAAGGCGCCGACGACGGCGAGCGGGCGGTCGAAGTAGCCGTCCTGGTCGCACCAGACGCCGCCGACGATGTTGTCGCCGTCGAGTCCCTCGACCAGCTCTCTCGCCTCGGCCGCGGTGACCTCGCGCGACGGGATCCCGAGGCTGTGCTGGAGCGCGAGGCGCTCGCGCTGGGCGGCCAGCTCGGCCTCGCCCTGCGCGACGAAGAGGTAGCCGCAGGCGGTCATGCCGGGGTCGACGGCCGGCTGCAGGCGCGCGCCGATCTCGCCGTAGAAGGAGAAGGCCTCACGTGCCATCTTGCACGCGACCTCGGTGGCCCACTGCTGGCGCACGCCGCCCGGTTGGATCGCCGTTGCGCCAGACCCGATGCCGCGTCCGTCGTACGCTGCCACGCTGAGTCCGCGCTGGGTCAGATGCCAGGCCACCGACAGCCCGGTGATGCCTGCTCCGACGATCGCCACGTCGACCGTGGAGACCGGGGTGTCGCTGTGCAGTGAACTGGACATGTCGGCCAGCATACTGGATACTGATGGTGCTCGACCCGTCCGAGCAGAGGTAGTTGCAGGTACGTCAGCGCACAAGGGAGCGAGTCGAAAACATGCGCAGCACCACACTTGGAAAGGCCGTCGGCGCCGCCGCGATCGCCGGTGCGCTCGCCGTTGCCGGCTGCGGTGGCGGCAATGGCGACAGCTCGTCGGGCGGCAGCTCCGCGGGCACCTCGACCGGCGCCTCCGGCGGCGGCGGAGCGGCCACCGGCACGCTCGTCGTCGACCAGTCGTTCGTCGACAGAGGCGTCGACCCCGCCCGTCAGTTCACGCCGACGAACAACATGCTCGTGCACGCGATGTACGACACGCTCGTCAGATTCGAGCCGGGCAGAACCGACCCGGTCGCCGGTCTCGCGGAGTCGTGGAGAGGCACCGACGACGCGACCAGCTACACCTTCACGCTCGACCCCGACGCGGTCTTCTCCGACGGCACGCCCGTCACCTCGAGAGACGTCGTCTTCTCGCTCGACCGCCTCGTCAACATCAAGGGCCCGGGCTCGTTCCTGCTCGAAGGCGTGACGATAAGAGCGCCCGACGAGAGAACGGTCGTCGTCACCTCCGCGAGACCGAACCCGGCGCTGCTGCGCATCCTCGCGACGCCGCCGACCTCGATCGTCAACTCCAGAGTGCTGCAGGCCAACGGCGGCAGCGCGGCGAGAGATGCCGACAAGAGCGACAGAGCCGAGGCCTTCCTGCAGAAGACCTCCGCCGGCTCCGGTCCCTACACGCTCACGCAGGGTCAGCAGAACCAGCAGTACACGCTCGAGCAGAACGGCAGATACTGGGGCGAGTTCAGCGGCTTCCCGAAGGTCGTCGTGCGCAACATGGCCGCGCCGACGCAGCTGCTCAACGTCCAGCGCGGTGCCAACGAGATCGCGCTCGACCTCTCCGCCCAGCAGGCGCAGACGCTCGAGAACAACGACGCGCTGCAGGTCACGACCGACGCCTCGGTCAACGTCTTCGACGTCGAGGCGAACATGAACGAGTCGATCTCGCCGACCGGCAGAGAGGCCGTCCGCAGAGCGATCCGTCTCGCGCTCGACTACGAGGGCTACAAGAGACTGTCGGGCGTCGGCGCCGTGCAGGCGCCGGGCGTGATCCCGTCGCAGTTCCTCGGCGCGCTGACGGAGGCCGACGCGGTCAGAACCGACGTTGAGGCCGCCAGAGCCGAGCTGGAGAGAGCGGGCATCTCCGACCTGAAGGTCGAGCTGGCGTTCCCCTCCGACGCGACCCCCAACGGCGTCTCGTTCTCCTCGGTCGCGCAGAAGGTCAAGTCCGACCTCGGCGCGATCGGCATCGACGTCGAACTGAAGGGCACGCCGGCCGTGACCTTCCTCGCCGACTACGCCGCCGGCAGAAACCAGATGAGCGTCTCGTACTGGGGCCCGGACTACCCGGACCCGAACGACTACCTCGTCTACGCGCCGGGCGCTCCCGGCACCTCGCGTGCCTCGAACAACAGATACACGAGAGAGATGAACCCGGAGCTGGCCGCCCTCGGCGAGAGAGCCGGCAGCACGCTCGACGACGCCGAGCGCGGCACGCTGTTCCAGGAGTTCCAGCGCGGCCTGAACGAGGACTCCCCGTTCTTCCCGCTGTTCCAGCCGGCGCAGGCGATCGTCGGTTCCTCGACGCTCTCCAACGTCGTGCTCGATCCGACGTACACCCTCAACATCCCGGCAGTTGGCAGCAACTGACACATCCGTCCCCGCGGCGCCGGTGCGGGCGAGACGCCAGTCTCGCTCGCACCGTCCGCTGGTCCGCTTCCTGCTGCGGCGCCTCGGCGCGCTCGTCCTGCTGCTGATCGGGATCACGCTGATCTCGTTCCTGCTGACGCAGGCGGTGCCGGGCGACGCGGCGATCGCGAACCTCGGTCAGCACCCGACGGAGGAGTCGATCAGAGCCTTCAACGAGAAGTACGGGCTCGACGATCCCCTGCCGGTGCAGTACGCGACCTACCTGGGGAACCTCGTCCAGGGTGACCTCGGGATCTCGCAGCAGACCCACCAGCCGGTCGTCGACGACCTCTCCGTCTCGATCCCCGCGACCGCCGAGCTGGCGATCTTCGCGATCGTCTTCTCGACGATATTCGGGGTCGCGTTCGGCGTCCTCGCCGCGCTGCGACGCGACACCGCCGTCGACCACGGCCTGCGCGTCTTCACGCTCGCCGGCATCTCCGTGCCGATGTTCTGGCTCGGCCTGCTCGGCCTCTACCTCTTCTTCTTCAAGTGGGGGCTGCTGCCCGGCGGCGGCCGCCTCGACCCGACCACGACGCCGCCGACCGACGTCACCGGCCTCAACACCGTCGACGCTTTGCTCGACGGCAACTTCGCGACCTTCTGGGACGCCTTCAAGCACCTGATCCTGCCCGGCGCCGTGCTCGTCCTCTACAGCGTCTCGCTGATCTCGCGCTACACCCGCTCGGCGGTGCTGGAGGTGCTGCACGCCGATTACGTGCGCGCCGCGCGCGCCAAGGGGCTGTCGGAGTACACGGTCGTGACGCGGTACATCCTGCGCGCCGCGCTGCCGTCGATCGTGACCGTGATGGGCCTCGTCTTCGCCAACGTCCTGGCCGGCGCGGTGCTCGTCGAGAACATCTTCAACTGGCCGGGCATCGGCCAGTACGCCTACAGAAGCGCCGTCTCGCTCGACCTGCCCGCGATCATGGGCGTGTCGATCTTCATCGCGCTCGTCTACGTGATCGTGAACCTGATCGTCGACCTCCTCTACGCCGTCATCGACCCGCGGGTGCGGCTGTCGTGAGCACCACCGAGGCAGTCCTCCCGCCGTCGCGGATGCGGCGCTTCAAGCGCGGCGGCGGCGACGCCGCCGCCAAGCCGGCGCGCGCGTGGTGGCGCGCGCCGACGATGCTCGTCGGCCTGACGATCGCCGCGATCTGGGTGATCGTCGCGATCTTCGGCCCGCTGCTGGCGCCGCACGACCCGCTCGCGCAGGAGTTCGCGATCACGCAGGCGCCGAGCGGCGCGCACCCGTTCGGCACCGACGAGCTGGGGCGCGACATCTTGAGCCGCGTGATCGTCGCGGCGCGCAACTCGCTGCCGCTGGCGGTCCTGCTGGTCGTCTGCGCCGGCGGGCTCGGCACGGCGCTCGGCGTGATCGCCGGCTACGTCGGCGGCTGGGTCGACGGCGTGATCATGCGCCTCGCCGACCTCTTCTCCGCCTTCCCCGCGATCGTGCTCGCGATGGTCGTGACTGCGTCGCTGGGGCCGAGCACGCGCAACGCCGTGCTGGCGCTGGTGACGGTCACGTGGCCGATCTACGCGCGCGTCGTGCGCTCGCTCGTGCTGTCGATCGGGCAGTCCGAGTACGTGCAGGCCTTCCGTCTCCACGGCGCCTCCGCGCGCCGCGCGATGTGGAAGGAGGTCCTGCCGAACGTCGTCGGGCCGATCACGGTGCTGGCGACGATCTACCTCGCCGACGCCCTGCTGCTGCTCGCCGGCCTCTCCTTCCTCGGCCTCGGCACGCAGCCGCCGACGCCGGAGTGGGGCTCGATGATCTCGGTCGGCACGCAGTACTTCCAGAACTGGTGGATGGCGACCTTCCCGGGGCTCGCGATCTTCAGCGCCGCGCTGGCGTTCAACTTCATCGGCGACGGCCTGCGCGACGTCTTCGACCCGCAGTCGCAGGTCGGCTCCGGCGCGCGCGGCTCCGACCCGGTCGCCGAGGAGAGAGAAGCATGACCCCGTTGCTGGAGTTGGAGGGTCTCTCGATCAGGCTGCCGACGCCGTCCGGCCCGCGCGCCGTCGTGCACGAGGTCGACCTCGCCGTCGAGGCCGGGCAGATCTACGGCATCGCCGGCGAGTCCGGCTCGGGCAAGACGATGACGATGCTGTCGCTGCTGGGCCTGCTGCCGCGCGGCGGCAGCGCGCACGGCGGCGCCCGCTTCGACGGCCGCGACATCCTCGGCGCCGGCAAGAAGGAGCGCCAGGCGCTGCGCGGCAGAGAGCTGTCGATGGTCTTCCAGGACCCGATGACCTCGCTGCACCCGATGCTGACGGTCGGCAAGCAGCTGACCGAGCACGCGCGCAAGCACCTCGGCATCTCGAAGGCGGAGGCGTCTGCGCGCGCGGCGCAGATGCTGGAGGAGGTGCGGATCCCCGACGGCGAGGCCGCCCTGCGCGCCTACCCGCACGAGTTCTCCGGCGGCATGCGCCAGCGGATCGCGATCGCGATCGCCCTGATGTGCGAGCCGCAGGTGCTGATCGCCGACGAGCCGACGACCGCGCTCGACGTGACGGTCCAGGCCGGCATCCTGCAGCTGCTCGACCGCCTGCGGCGCGAGAAGGGGATGGCCGTCGTGCTGATCACCCACGACCTCGGCGTGATGTCGTCGATCGCCGAGCGGATCTCGGTGATGTACGCCGGTCGCGTGATCGAGAGCGGCGACGCGCGCGACGTGCTGAAGGCGCCGTCGCATCCGTACACGCGCGGCCTGCTGGGCGCGCTGCCGCAGCCGGGCGACGGTGCGGGGAGCGAGCTGAAGTCGATCCCCGGCGTGCCGGCCTCGCCGCTGGACCCGCCGCGCGGCTGCGCCTTCCACCCGCGCTGCGCGCTGGCCGTGGACGCCTGTCGCGAAGCGGTGCCGCCGCTGCTGCGGCGCGGCGATCACGCGGCGGCGTGCATCGTGACGATGAGAGACGTCGATCCCGCTTCCAAGGAGGCGATCGCATGAGCACGCTCGCTCCCGACGGCGCCGCGCTCGGCGCGCGCGCCGTGTCGCCCGCCCTCGAAGTGCGTGACGTCGAGGTCGTCTACGAGCGGCGTGACCGCGATCCCGTGCGCGCCGTCGCGGGCGTCTCGCTGACCGTCGGCCGCGGCCAGATCGTCGGCCTCGTCGGCGAGTCGGGCTGCGGCAAGTCGACGCTCGCGAAGGCGATCGTCGGGCTCGAGACGCCGCGCGCGGGCACGATCCTCTTCGAGGGCCGTGAGCTGTCGCCGCTGACCCGCCGCGCCCGTCCGATCGAGGACACGCGGCTGCAGATGGTCTTCCAGAACCCGTTCTCGTCGTTGAACCCGCGCCGCAGAATCGGCGCGCAGCTGGCCGAGGCGCTGCAGATGGCGTGGTCGGGTTCGAGAGCCGGCGGCGAGGGCTCGCCGAGAGAGCGCGTCGCCGCGCTGCTGGAGCTGGTCGGCCTGCCGGCGTCGGCCTCCGAACGCTACGCCCACCAGTTCAGCGGCGGCCAGCGCCAGCGGATCGCGATCGCCCGCGCGCTCGCCGCCGACCCGACCGTGATCGTGCTCGACGAGCCGCTCTCGTCGCTGGACGCCTCCGCCCAGGCGCAGATCGCGAACCTGCTCGTGCGCCTCTCGCGCGAGCTGGACCTGGCGCTGGTGCTGATCTCCCACGACCTCGCGATCGTCCAGCACATCGTCGACGAGGTGGCGGTGATGTACCTCGGCAAGCTCGTCGAGCAGGTGCCGAGCGGCGAGCTGTGGCAGCAGCCCGCGCACCCGTACACCGAGGCCCTGATCGGCGCGATCCCGCGCGCCGACGGCGAGCGCACCCTGCCGGTCGCGCTCGCCGGCGAGGTGCCGGACCCCAGCGCCCCGCCGCCCGGCTGCCGCTTTCACCCCCGCTGCCCCTACGCCTTCGACACGTGCCGCGTCGAGGAGCCGACTCAGCTCCCGATCGGCCGCGGCCGCGAGGTCGCCTGCTGGCTGCACGAGGGCGCCGTGGAGCCCAAGCGCCCGAGCGAACTGGCGGCGGCGCGGGCGGCCGGCGCGGGCGATCGCTCCTAGCGCGTCACCACGGCTCCTCGTCGATCATCCGCGCGGTCGCCGCGTCGGACCAGCCGAACTCATCGTCCGTTGCGGTCGGCTCGATGACGAGCTGCCACTGTGCCGCGACCTCGGTAAGCACTGGCGGGGGCGGATCGGTGAGCGCGATCGGATCGTCAGCCGCTCGGAGCGAGCCGCGCCCTTCGAAGATCGCGAGGCAGGCGTGGCCGTCGAGGCGCGAAGGGAAGCGGATGGCCGCGGTGCCGCGGTCGTGGAGCGAGCCCGCGATCGTCTGGGTCACCACCCGGCGGCGAGACGTGACCTCGTGCAGGTCGAGGTGAGGCATGCCGTGGGCGTCGAGAAGCTGACCGTGGCGTGCTTCGACGGCGGCGCGCACCGCGACGTCGGTGAGGTCGCAGACCGGGCCGTCGAGTTGCAGGCACACGGATGCGAGCACGTGCTGACGACGCCACGACGCCGTGATCGAGGCGGATGGCAGGTCGGCGGCGGTGCCCATCGTCGCGCGGTAGCGGCTGAGAGCCGATCGCTTCGGCCGGAAGTCGGCAAGCACTTCGCGCAGGCTGGTCTCTGCGTGCTCGGCGACGTAGATCGTGCGGAAGCGACGAGAAGCGTCGTCGAAGCGGTGGTTCCACGCGCAGAGACGATGCGGCGTGAGGCGAGCGGATCGGCTCGGTGGCCGACGCGCCAGTGGACGGCTGGCGCACCGGGCGGGACGTCAGTGCTCGAAGCTGGCGAGTTGTCGTGCTGCTCGCACGACGGCCGTGAACTGCTCGGGATCCGCTGCCGTGCGCAGGACCTCGATCGGTGCCTCGTCGTCCAGTCGTGTGTTCGTGCCGAACAGCCATGCCTTCGCCGTGCTCGCGTCGTACGCGTCGCTGATCATCCGAACCACTTTGTAGCCGTGCCGGAGGCGGTTGGCTACAGCCGATCGTGGTGCAGGACCGCCGGGTGTGGCGTATCGGCCGATCTGCTTTGCGTCGGAGAGCCCGGCGAGGAAGGCCGTCATCCGCTGACCGAGCTGGGCTTGGAGATATGCGGCGACCTCGCCGATAGGCAAGGTCGCCGCATCTCGATCGAGGCGCTCTGCGGCAGGTGCTGTGATCGCGGCCATGCGCAAATCCTGCCGCTAACTACACCTGCTATCCACTGGTCAACGCTCCCGCCGCTCTAGCAGGCAAGCGACGGGAGACAGGGCGTGCCTCACGGACGGGTCTTCGCCACCTGCCCCGCCACGCCGCTGGCGGAGAACGGGGTCACGGTGACGCGGGCGCGGACGCCGCGCGGCACGCCGCGGACGATGAGCGTGCGGGTGCGGGTGGTGCGGGTCAGGCGGCGGCCGTCGCTGAGCGTGACGCGCGCGACCCAGCGCACGCTCGGCTCACCGCCCGTCCAGCGGACCTTCAGGGCGCCGCCGACGCGGCGGACGCGCAGGCCCGCCGCGCGGGCGGGGCGCAGCGCTCCCGGCGCGCGGTAGCTGGCGACTCTGATCTGCGCGCGCGGGTTGCCGTCCTGCTCGACGACGGCGACGATCTCGCGCGTCTCGGCCTTGCCCTCGGCCGGTGTGAAGCGGAGCGTGCCGCTGCTGCCGCTCGCCACGCCGAGGATGCGGCCGGCGCTGGCGCCGCGCTCGGAGAACGTGACCGTCTGGCCAGGCCGCGGGGCGATCCGGTACGCGATCGTGCGGCGCTGGCCGCTGCCGCCGACGGTCGCTCTGACGTCCGGCTGCTCCAGCCCGTTCGCCGTTCTCAGCAGCGTGATCGGCGACGAGCCCTCCTGCGTCAGCACGCGCCAGCGGCCGGCGCTCGGCTTCACGACGGCGACCTGCGTCAGCCGGCCTCTCGGCGCCTGCAGCACGATGAAGCGGTCGTCCTCCGCCGGCGCCGGACCGCTCGGTGTCTCGATCCGCTCGCCCTTCGGTCCGATCAGCGTGATCTTCGGCGGCCCGTCGCGACCCTCGGCCGCGAAGACGACGCCGGGCAGCCCGGGCGCGACCTCGACGACCTGCTCGTCCGGGTCCCCGGCCGCCGACGCCGACGCGCGCGACCCGTGGGCGATGTGCGCCTTGTAGTCGCCGACGTCGCAGCCGTCGAAGTAGAGGTCGGGGAAGCTCTCGCCCCAGACGTAGCCGATCCCCGGCTCCCAGGTCGAGATCTCGTAGTCGAACCTGAAGCAGACCGCGACGCCCTTGCTGGAGACGACGCCGCGCATCCCGCGGCACCAGTCGACGAAGTCGATGCAGGCGTCGCCGGACGCGCCGGCGTTGAACTTCCTGCCCATCATCTCCAGGTTGAGCTTGCCTCTGACGGAGACGACGTCCGGGATCCCCCAGCGGTAGCGGCCCCACATCCGCACGTAGCCGTCGCCGTGGACCGCCAGCTCGCCTCTGGCAACAGGGATCTCGACGACGTTGAGCTGGCCGAAGGCGCGCATCACCCACGGGCGGTCGTCATAGGTCGCGAAGCCGAGGCCGCCGTCGAGGCTCATCGCGGCGGCACCGAGGATCGACGGCCCGGCCGTCAAGCGCACCTCGCCGCAGAGCGCGAAGGTCGGGATCCCGTAGTCGATCGTGTCGGGCACGCCGGGCAGCCAGGAGAGCGCGGGGTCGACTCTCTCCACGCCGGTGTGCGGCACGCATCTGCTCTTCTGCGGTCTGACCTCGACGCGAAAGGCGATCCGCTGCAGGAAGACGGGGATCGGGCCGCCGATCTCGACCCCGGCGCCGAAGTCGACCGCCGCGCCGGCATGCTCGAAGGAGCCGTCGCTGCGGATCCCGGCGTCGCCCTCGATCGCCAGCGCCGCCGGCGCCGGCAGCGCGACGTTGGCGCTGATCTGCCACAGGTCGACGCCGTCGTAGGTGACCTTCAGCGTGTCGAGGCCGATCGGGCCGAGCGCGGCGTTCGGGACGGTGAAGGAGAGCGCGCCGGTCGCGGCGGCCTGCGCCCCGGCCCCGGCGCGCAGCTGCAGCGGCTGCGCCGAGGTCGCGCCGCCGAACTGGTCGGGCAGCGCGACGAAGACGCCGACGCCGAAGCGGCCGAGGCCGATGCGCGGCCGCTCGGGCGCGCCGGTGATGCGCAGGCCGTTGAGGCGCGCGCCCGGGCTCAGCTCGAAGCCGAACAGCCGGTGTCTGGCGACGCGCCAGTCGATCCGTCCCTCGAACAGCGTCAGCACCGTCTCGTCGCTGCGCAGCGAGACCTTCGCGCCGCCGCTGGAGATGTGCGGCGTCGCACGCACGCCGAAGCCGTCCGGCCCGCGCGGCAGGTCGATCGTGATCGGCTGGCCGCCGGTCGGCTCCAGCGCGACGCCGTTGACGACGACCGCCGTTCTCGACGTCCAGCGCGTCACGTCGCGGCCGGCGGCGTCGCTCGCGTTGCGGCCTCTGAGGCAGGCCGCCCGCAGCTGCAGGTCGCCCTGGACGACGAGCGGCTCACAGGCGGGGTCGTGCATTCTGAGCGTGACGGTGTCGACCGCGGTCGCGCCGTCGTCGTCGGTCACGCGCACGGAGATCGTCCGCCTGCCGTCGTCGGCCAGTCCTCTGCGGCGCTCGAAGGTGTGTCTGACGGTCGGCTCGGCGCCGCTGTAGCGCTCGAAGCTGCCGTCGCCGTCGAGGTCCCAGGCGTACGCGACGACCTGGCCGTCGGGATCGCTGGAGCCGGTGGCGCTGAGCAGCTTCGGTCTGCTCTGGCGCGCGACGAGGCCGGCGCAGAGGACGACGCTGCCGCTCGTCTGGCAGTCGCGGTCGTAGCGCGCCAGCGGCGGCTGGTTGCCGCCGGCCGGCGGCGGGGTCGCGTCGGCCGGCGGCGGGGCCGGGTTCGTCGTCGGCGGATCGGCCGGCGGCGGGTCGACCGGCGTCGTCGGAGGGTCGGCCGGCGCCGGCTCGGCGACGACGATCGTCCGCTCGGCGACGCTCTCGACCAGGCCGGCGGCGCCCGGCTGCCGCGCCCGCAGGCGCACGACGTAGCTGCCGGCGGCCGCGAAGGTGCGCTGCGCGGCAGGACCCTCGGCGTCGGTGAATCTGCCGTCGGCGTCGAGGTCCCAGGCGAACGCGGTCGGCACCTGCGCGCCGCCCGTCGCGCTGCCGAGGAACTCGACCTGCTGACCGGGCCGCGGCTCGGTCGGGGTGTATTGGAACGACGCCTGCAGCGCCGCGGACGCCGACGACGCTCCGAACAGCAGAGCGGCGGCGACGGCGATCAGGACTGCGACGGTGCTGCGCGACGTGGACATCGACGGTCTCCTCCAGGTTCCGGTGAGCGGCCATCCTCAGCGCCGGCGGCCGCGCGGTCATCGGGGCGAGACCCTCAACCGCGACCCCTGAGGGGGCGGTTCAGGGGGTCGGGCCGCGGGGGTCTCACCGATGACCGGGCGCCCGTCCGCGGCGACGATGCGGCCCATGACCACTCGCACGCAGCTCATCCCCGGCGCCCTGCTCGCACTCTGCGCAGCCGCCGCGCTCGCCCCCGCCGCCGCACCGGCAGCGCAGGCCGACGCGATCAGACGCGGGACCTACGCGGGCAGAACGACGCAGCCCGGCGCCACCCCGTTCGCGGGCGCGATCTCGCTCAAGCTGGGCCTGATCAGCAACCCCGCGCGGATCGTCAGACTGACGCTCACGACGCGCCTCGCCTGTCCCGACGGGAGCACGCGCGACGATCGCATCTCGTCGGTCATCTACGGTCCCAGACTCGACCGCGCCGGCCGCTTCTCGCACGTCGCCGACGGCCTCGAGCTGAGCGGTCGCTTCCGCGCCAACGGGACCGCGTCGGGAACGCTCGCGCGGACCGTCGGCGACTGCTCGGTCGCCGGCGTCAGCTGGACGGCGCGACGCTGATCGCGGGTCCGCCGCGCGCCGCCGCGCGCGCCGTGCTCCGCCTGCCGCGCCGTATTCCTTCGCTTTGGCGCCGCGCCACCGGTACCCTCCCGCGCAGGATGACGCCCGCGGCCCCGTCCATCGTCGGCCGGAGCGCCGAGCTGCG
>DATIOB010000082.1:0-1607 GCA_035473605.1 Conexibacter sp. | reverse complement strand
GCGGCGTCGGCCGGGCCTGTCCGCGAGCAGCTCTATCTTCGCGACGATGACGCTGCGGGAGCTGAGCGACGGGGACGAGCTGGAGCGGGCGCTGCTGGTGCGCTCCGCGGAGGCGTTCACGACGCGCGACGGCCGCACCGTCCTGCGCGTGCGGCTCGGCGACGCCAGCGGTGCGCTGACGGCGGTCGTGCGCGAGCCGGCCGAGGAGGATCTGACGGTGCTCGCCGCCGACGCTGTCGCCTGGGTGAAGGCGCGCTACGAGCGGCACGAGCGCTACGGGCCGCAGCTGGTGCTCGAGCAGTGGCGGCCGGCCGCCGAGGGCGAGTTCGAGCGCGCGGAGCTGGACCACGACGAGCCGGGGCCGGCGCGCTCCGCCGAGCAGATGGAGCACGACCTGCGGGCGCTGCTGGCGAGCGTCGCCGACGCCGACCTGCGCGCGCTGCTGGAGGAGGTCTTCGGCGCCGAGACGGAGACGTGGGCGCGCTTTCGCGAGGCGCCGGCGGCCAAGCACTACCACCAGGCCTACCGCCACGGGCTGCTGGAGCACACGCTGACGGTCGCCGAGGGCGTCAGCGCGCTCGCCGTCACCTTCCCGCGGATCGATCGCGACCTCGCCGTCGCGGGCGCGCTCCTGCACGACCTCGGCAAGCTCGACGCGTACAGCGCGACGCAGTCGTCGATCGAGATGACCGAGGCCGGGCGCCTGCAGGGCGAGATCGTGCTCGGCTCCACGCGCGTGCGCGAGCTGATCGAGCGCCGCCCGCAGTTCCCGCCGCTGCGCGCGCAGGCGCTGCTGCACATCATCCTGAGCCACCACGGGACGCTCGCCCACGGCAGCCCGGTCGTCCCGGTCACGCGCGAGGCGACGCTCGTGCACATGGTCGACAACCTCGGCGGCCGGCTCGGCAGCTTCGACCGGCTGGAGCGCGCGCTGGCGCCGGGCGAACGCTGGTCGAGCTGGGACAAGGCGCTGGGCGCGGGCGCCTGGTTCCCCGGGGCGGGCTGACAAAAAGCCGCAAATAGCGAGCGACACGGGTCCGCACCGAAAGGCGGCAAAGCCCCGCTGACTACAGTGTCGCGACCACATGGCGAAGGACACCGAGAAGCTGATCCGCCAGCTCTCCCTCATCAGCTACCTGATGGCGGAGCGCCGGCCCGTCACCGCGCCCGAGATCCGGCGCGACGTCGAGGGCTACAGCGCGATGAACGAGGATGCGTTCGCGCGGCGCTTCTATGCGGACCGCTCGGAGCTGGAGGCGCTCGGCATCCAGCTGTCGGTCGACAAGCCGGTCGAGGGGCTGGCCGAGCAGGAGAACTACTCGCTGCCGCCGGAGAACTTCCACCTCCCCGCGATCAGATTCACCGACGAGGAGCATGCCGGCCTGCAGACCGCGCTGTCGCTGCTCGACGGCGAGTTCGCCTACGCCGAGCCGCTGCGGCTCGCGCTCCAGCAGATCTCGTGGGGCCGCTCGAACCCGCTGCAGGCGCCGGAGCAGCGCTCGATCGCGCTCGGCATCACCGCCTCCGCCGGCGGCCACGACCTGTCGCAGCGGCTGGCGAAGATCGAGACCGCGATCTTCCGCCGCAAGACGATCGTCTTCGACTAC
>DATIOB010000081.1:0-3498 GCA_035473605.1 Conexibacter sp. | reverse complement strand
CCCGCCTTGACGCCGGCGCGGAAGTCGCCGCGCACCCGTTCGACCACGGCGTCGGAGCGGCGGGCGGCGTCGAAGCGCGCGACGTCGAGCCCGAGCCGCTCGGCACGCGCCCACAGGTGCGGGTCCTCGAGCCGGCCCTGGTCGGCGAAGAGCGCGGCGTGCATCTCCCAGAAGCGGCCTTGCAGCGCCGCCGCCTCCGCGGCGCAGGCGGCCGCCCACGCGCGCGGATGCTTCGACTTCACGGGGAAGTGGCGGAAGATCCGCCGCGCGCCGGCGTCGCGCAGGCGGGCTTCGAGCACCGCGCAGTACGGGCACTCGTAGTCGGCGTAGACGATCGCCAGCGGCTTGGAGTCCGGCCCGTCGAGGTGGTCGTCGGGCTGGGGTCCGGGCAGCGGCGCGGAACCGAGGCCGCTGCTCATCGCAGATGCGCCTCGCGGCGCGGCCGGCGGCTACGCCGCCAAGCCGTCGAAGATGAGGTTTGCGCCGGGCAGGTCGCCCGGCGAGGGCGCCTGGTAGCTCCAGGTGATCGCGCCGTCGGGGCCGACGATCACCAGGGCGCGCTGTGGGAAGCCGCCCTCGTGCAGGACGCCGAAGGCCGCGCAGGTCGCGCCCTTCGGCTCGAAGTCCGACAGCTGCTCGATCGTGACGCCGAGCTTCTCCTTGAACGCTCTCTGCGCCCAGGAGGAGTCGCAGGAGACGCCGTACAGCGTCGCCCCCTGCGCGGTGAACTGGTCCAGGACCTCTTCGTAGAGGTTGAGCTGGTCGGTGCAGACCGGGCTGAACGCGAACGGGTAGAAGACCAGGACGGTCGTTCTGCCCTTGAGGTCGTCCTGCGTGACCGCCTCTCCGTCCTCGCGCTGAAGCGTGAACTCCGGCGCGGGTGTGCCCGGCTGCAGGACGCTCACTTGCGCAGACCGAGCTCTCTCACGAGCGCGCGGTACCCGTTCAGGTCCTTGCGCTGGAGATAGTTGAGGAAACGGCGGCGACGGCCGACGAGCATGAGCAGGCCGCGCCGAGAGTGGTGGTCCTTCTTGTGGGTGCGCAGATGCTCGGTGAGGTCGTTGATGCGCTCGGTCAGCATCGCGATCTGGACTTCGGCTGCGCCGGTGTCCTTCTCGTCTCTGCCGAACTTCGCGATCAGCTCTTGCTTGCGCTCGCTGGAAAGGGTCGTCATCGGCCGGGCATCGTAGCAGGATCGCCCGCGCAGACCCCGCGTGCCGCGGCCACGTCGAGGTGCATCTGCTCGATCAGCGTCTCGGCCGAGTCGAAGCGTTGCTCGCCGCGCAGACGGCGCAGGAACTCGACGGTGAAGCGGCGCCCGTAGAGGTCGCCGGCGAAGTCGAGCACGAACGCCTCGATCAGCAGCCCGAGGCCGGTCTCGAAGGTCGGGCGCACACCGACGTTGGTCGCGGCGCAGTGCTCGCTCCCCTCCCCCTCCCAGCGCACGCGCGTCGCGTAGACGCCGTTGCCGGGGCAGACGAGCGCAGGGTCGGGGACGAGGTTGGCGGTCGGGAAGCCCAGCTCGCGGCCGCGCTTCTCGCCGTGCGCGACCGTGCCGGTTATGCGGAAGGGAGCGCCCAGCAGCGCGCTCGCGCGCTCGACCTCGCCGGCCTGCACGAGGCCACGCACGTGCGAGGAGGAGACGATCTCGCCGTCGGCCTGCACCAGCGGCACGACGCGCGCCTCGAAGCGGCCGTCGCCGCGCAGCAGCGAGGTGTCGCCGGCGGCGCCGTGGCCGAAGCGGAAGTTCTCGCCGACGGCGACGTGGGTGGCGCCGAGCGTGCCGACGAGCACGTCGTCGACGAACTCCTGCGCGCTCTGGTGCGCGAAGGCCGCGTCGAACGGGACGACGACCAGCTCCTGCACGCCGAGGCCCGCGATCAGCTCGGCCTTCACGTCGAGGCTGGTGATCAGCTTCGGCGCCATCTCAGGCCGCACCACCGCCAGCGGGTGCGGCTCGAACGTCAGGACCGTGTCGCTTCCCGCGATGACAGCGCGGTGACCGAGGTGAACGCCGTCGAACTCTCCGACGGCGACGCGCCGGGGCCGCGGCGCGACGTCGGGCAGCCAGGTGATCTGCATGCGCCGGAAGAGTAGTCAAGCGCCCGCCGCGGGGCGCCTGCGGTCCTCAGCCGCGCAATCCGACGATCGGCTTCAGCAGCGGCGCGCCGTCCTCGCCGGTGCGCGGCTCGGCGATCGCGATCAGGCCGTGCTCGTCGGTCAGGCGGACGAAGGGCGCGGCGGGCGCGCCGGTCGCCTCCCCCGCCGGCACCGCGACGCCGTGCCCCGCCCTGCGCGCCTCGTCCTCCCCCAGCCGCCGCTGCGGCAGGAAGGAGAGCGCGTCGGCGAGCGGGACGATCCGCTCCGGATCGGCGTCGGCGACGTCGAAGGGGCCGATCGCGGTCCGCCGCAGCTGTTCGCAGTAGGCGTCGCCGAGGTCGGCGACGAGGCTGCGCACGTACGTCCCCGACGAGCAGCGGATCGCGAAGCTGCGGCGGGCGCCGTCGTGCCACTGCTCGCTGAACTCGTGCACCAGCACCTCGCGCTCGGGCAGCTCGACCGCCTCGCCGCGACGGGCCTTCGCGTAGGCGCGCTCGCCGTCGATTCTCAGCGCCGAGTAGGCCGGCGGGCGCTGTCTGAGGAGCCCGGTCGGCAGTGTCAGCGGGCCGGCGGGGACGTTCCCGGTCTCGCTGATCTCGCCGTCGCTGTCGCCGGTCGTCGAGGTCGCGCCGAAGCGGGCGATCGTCTCGTAGCGCTTCTCCAAGCCCATCAGGAAGCGCTGCGCGCGCGTCCCGCGACCGGTCAGGACGAGCAGCAGCCCGGTCGCGAACGGGTCGAGCGTGCCGGCGTGGCCGACTCTCGTCTTGCGCGGCAGCTCGCGGCGGACGCGGTAGACGATGTCGTGCGAGGTCACCCCCGCGGGCTTGTCGTACAGGATCACCCCGTCGACGGGCGTGAGGGGTCTCGCCCCGGTGCTCATCGCCCTGGCTTGCCCTCGTCGCGCCAGCTAGAGCTGCCTGGCGACCTCGTCGCGCAGGAACGCGACGAGCTCCTCCCACGACAGCGCCGTCGAGAAGCCGGCCGCCTGGCGGTGGCCGCCGCCGCCCTGCAGGCGGGCGATCGCGGAGACGTCGACGCGGTGGTCGCTGGCGCGCAGCGAGACCTTTCTGAGCCCCTCCTGGCCGGGCCCGAGGCGGTCGCGCACGAGCGCGGCGACGGCGGTCCCCTCGACCGAGCGGAGGTGGTCGATGACGCCCTCGGAGTAGTTCTCCTCCGCGCCGGTCGCGCGATAGTCCTCGACCGTCAGTCTCGTCGCCGTCAGGCGGCCGCCGTCGTAGCGCTCGACCTGTGCGAGGCCGCGCGCCAGCAGCGCCAGCTTCGCGTAGGGAATCCCCTCGTATATGCGGCGGTAGATGTCGTGCACGTCGACGCCGGCGTCGATCAGCTCGGCGGCGACCTGCTCGATTCCCGCCGTGGCCACACCGGTGGCGTCGTTGC
>DATIOB010000080.1:0-9815 GCA_035473605.1 Conexibacter sp. | reverse complement strand
ATCGCGGCGCGCTTGGCGGGCGTCAGTCCCGCGCCGTTCATGGCAGCAGCGCGGTGATCGCGTCGCCCGACAGGTCGGCCTTCGCGACGAAGCCGCAGGCGCCGCAGCCGGCGACCAGCGGGCCGAAGTCGCTCGGGTCGCGACTGGAGACGATCACGACGCGCGGCGGGTTCTCGAGCGTGTTGATGCAGTCGGCGACGCGGAAGCCGTCGGCATCCGGGAGGCCGACGTCGAGCAGGACGACGTCGGGGCGCAGGTCGCGCGCGGCCGCGAAGCCGCTCGCGCCGTCGGCCGCCTCACCGACGACGGCGAAGCCGCCGGCCTCCAGCACGCGTCTGGCGCTGGAGCGGAAGCTCGGGTGGTCATCCACGATCAGGATCGTCCTCGCCATCGTGTTGACGATTGTGGCCGAGTTGCGGCGAGGCCAACGTACGGTTAGCCCCCCGGCCCCCGCGGTGTTGGCCGGCGGCCGTCTGGGGCGGGAGCCTTCAGCTCGCGCCTGCGGCCTGCGCGATCGCCGCGTACGCCGCGGCGGGATCGGGCTGACCGAAGATCGCCGAGCCGGCGACGAGCACGTTGGCGCCGTGTCTGGTGCAGGCGCCGGCCGTTCTGACGTCGACGCCGCCGTCGACCTCGATCGCCGTGCTCGCCGGCAGCAGCGCGCGCAGCCGCGCGAGCTTGTCGAGCGAGGAGGCCAGGAACGGCTGGCCGCCCCAGCCGGGGTTGACCGACATGCAGAGCGCCATGTCGAGCAGGTCGCCGACCTCGCCGAGCGCGGCGACCGGGGTGCCCGGGTTGACCGCGACGGCGGCGTTGGCGCCGGCCTCCTTGATCGCGCCGAGCGCGTAGTTGAGGTGCGGCGTCGCCTCGGCGTGGACGGTGATCGAGTCGGCGCCGGCCTTCGCGAACTCGGCGACCTGGCGCTCGGGGCGCTCGATCATCAGGTGGACGTCGAGCAGCGCGCCCGCGGCGTGGACCTCGTCGGCGAGTGCCGAGACGACGATCGGCCCCATCGTGATCGGCGGTACGAAGTGGCCGTCCATCACGTCGACGTGGATCACGCGCGCGCCCGCCGCGATCACCTCGGAGACCTGCGCGCCGAGGCGCGCGAAGTCGGCGGAGAGGATCGACGGCGCGATGCGGATCGCGCTGAGCAGCTCGCTGGCGTTCGGTCTCGACATCAGACCGGGGATCTTTGCGGATCGGGCCCGCGGGCGCCTTCCCGGCGCCCGCGCGGCCCGTGCGATCTCAGCTTGCCGGGACGAGCACGAACGGCTTCGTCACGGTCGGCACGACGCCGGCCTCTCTCAGCGGGACGGCGGTCGCTCTGGTCGAGGAGTTCGTGCAGGTGCCGCCGGAGCGGTAGGACTGGAAGCTCGACTCCTCCGGCGTGGCGGCGACGCCGACCCACAGTCTGACTCCGGGCACCATCTGGGTCTCGCCGAAGTAGGGGAACTGGAGCGGATAGCTCGACGAGAAGTAGCCGTACGGCTGTCCGGCGCACGACGCCCCTCTGTACAGGATCTGCGAGGAGTTGTAGTAGGAGGCGGGGTTGTTCGTCGACGTCGAGTAGTCGTAGGTCAGCAGCACGCCGTCCGGCGTCATCAGCGTCGTGTAGTTCGACATGAAGCCGACGAAGATGCCGAGGTTGCGACCCTGGGCGTCGATCACGTCGAGCGCGCCAGCAGCGCCGATCGGGCCCGGAGAGCCTCTCTCCCCCTGCGGGCCCTGCGGTCCGGCGGCGCCCGCGGCTCCGGCCGGGCCGGCCGGTCCGGCCGCGCCTCTCGCGCCGGCCGCGCCTCTGGCGCCTCTCAGCGATCTCACGAGCCCTCTCGCGAGCTTGGCCGACGAGACGCTCCCTCTCGCCAGCTCGCGGCCGGTGATCGTCCCGGGCGCGAGATCTCTGCCGGTGATCATTCTGGCGGCGGTGGCAAGACCGCCGGAGAGGACGAAGGCGACTGCCGCCGCCGCGGCGACCGCCAGGGCGATTCCGCGCTTTCCACGCATCTGCTGCTCCTTTGTGACACCGCTCCCCATGGAGCGCCCACAAGCAGAAAACCGGAAAGCGGGGCGCGCGTCAGTGTCGGAACGGTCTCAGACCGGTGTCAGCATGCTGCCCTTGCAGTGGTTGCAGATGACGATCGCCGTGCTCGACATGCGCACGATCGTCGAATGCTCACCGCAGTTGGGGCAGACGGAGACCAGCTCGTAGCGGCGCAGGCAGTAGACGCAGCGGTAGCGGCCGGGCATCGTCGTCGGACGCAGCCACGGCTCGCCGCAGCCGGGGCACTCCGGCCCCAGTCTGACGGGCTCGTCACTCATGTCCGCGCCTCCGCACCCCTCCGTGATAGCGCATCGCGCGGATGACCGTCGCCCTCCGAACAGCTCGACATGGCCTCAGGCGCTCCGCCGAAGGTGCGCGAGGAAGAAGCCGTCGGTGCCGTCGCGATGGGGCAGCAGCTGGAGCGTCCGCGGCTCGATCCGCGACCGCTGCCGGGGCCGCGCCGCGCCGAGGTCGAGCAGCTCGAAGCCGGCGCCCGCGCGCTCGCCGAGGAAGCGCTGCACGACGCGCTCGTTCTCTCTGGGCGAGATCGTGCACGTGACGTACAGCAGCTCGCCGCCGACGCGCAGCGCCGCGGCGCCGGCCGAGAGGATCTCGAACTGCAGCTCGGCCAGCTCCTCGATCGCCTCCTCGCGCGCCCGCCAGCGCAGGTCCGGGCGGCCCTGGAGCGTGCCGAGGCCGGAGCAGGGCGGGTCGACCAGGACGGCGTCGAACGGCCCGTCCGCGCGCGGCTGCGCGGCGTCGCCGGTCTCGACCGTCACGATCGCCTCCGCGTGCAGCCGCTCGACGCTCTCGCGCAGCGCCTGCGCGCGGCCGGGATGGCGCTCGACGGCGACGACGGAGCCGGCATCCCCCATCTGCGCCGCCAGGTGCGTCGTCTTGCCGCCCGGCGCGGCGCAGAGGTCGAGCACGCGCATGCCGGGCGCCGGCGCCAGCAGCTGCCCCGCCAGCGTCGCCGCGCGCGACTGCGCCACCAGCGCGCCGCGCGCGAACAGCGGGTCGCCGCGCAGGTCGAAGGCGCCGTCGACGACGAGGCCGGTCGGCAGCTCCTCCCCCGCCAGCTCGGCCGGCCGCGTCGCGATCCCCCGCTCCGCCAGCTCGGCGGCGACGGCCGCCGGCTCCGCGACGAGCGTGTTGACGCGCAGTGCGGTCTCGGCCGGCTCGTTGACGCGCGCCAGCAGCGCGCGCGCGTCGTCGGGGCCGAGCGCGTTCCACCACAGCCGCGCGAGCCAATCGGGCACCGAGTGCAGCAGCGCCGCGCCTCTCGGTCTGCGGTCGTTGAGCGCTCGCAGCAGCTTCGGCCCCTCGCGCTCGGCCCGTCGCAGGACGGCGTTGACGAGCTTGTGGCCGTGGCCGCCGCCAGCCTTCGCCAGCTCGACCGACTGGTCGACGGCGGCGTGCGGCGCGACACCGTCGAGGAACAGCAGCTGCAGCAGACCCAGCCGCAGCGCGTTGCGCACGGCCGGGTCGAGCTGCCCGACCGGCCGTCTCGCGAGTCTCTCGATCACGTGGTCGAGCGTGCGGCGGCGCTGGACGGCGCCGAAGGCGAGCACCGTCGCGAAGGCGTACTCGCGTGACTCCAGCCGCGCGCGCACCGCTTCGCCGGCGAGCGCGCGATCGGCGTAGGCGCCGTCGTCCTCGACGCGCCGCAGCACGGTGGCGGCGACCCGGCGGGCGGGCGAGACGGCGGACGCGACGGGCGGCACCCGACCATCGTGGCAGGGTCCGAGCGCACACGTTTTCCGCATCGATGCAGCGCAGAGACGCGCCCCGCCATTGTGAGACGCCGCAGCGCACGCCATGATCCCCCGCGATGGCTCTGTTCGAGATGATCACCGCGGCGGTCCAGCTGACCCCCGTCGAGCAGGACCACCTCGACCAGGCCCGGCAGATGCAGGCGATGTCGTTCGCCGTGCACATCCCGCTGACCTGCTTCGGCGTCGCCTTCCCCGCGCTGATCCTGTTCGTCGAGTGGCTGCACCTGCGCACCGGCGACCCGATCTATCGCAGACTGGCGCGCCGCTGGTCGCGCATCATGGTCGCGCTGTTCGCCGTCGGCGTCGTCACCGGCACGATCCTCAGCTTCGAGCTGGGGATCCTCTGGCCCGGCTTCATGGGCTCCTTCGGCGACGTCTTCGGGCTCGGCTTCGCGATCGAGGGCTTCGCCTTCTTCCTCGAGGCGATCTTCATCGCGATCTACGTCTACGGCTGGGACCGGATGAAGCCCCGCCACCACTTCCTCTGCGGCATCCCGATCGTCCTGACCGGGATCCTCGGCGCCGCGATGGTGATCGCCGTCAACGGCTGGATGAACCATCCCGGCGGCTTCGACATCGTGGGTGGCGAGATCGCGAACGTGAAGCCGTGGACGGCGCTGTTCGGCAACACCTTCTTCTGGCACGAGCTGGTCCACATGTACGTCGCCGCCTACATCGTCGTCGGCTTCGTGCTCGCCGGCGCCTACGCGTGGGGCAAGCTGAGAGGGCGTTGGGGCCGCTACGAGCGGATCGCGCTGGCGATCCCGCTGACGGTCGCCTGCGTCGCCGCGCCGGTGCAGCTGCTCGTCGGCGACTGGGCCGCGCGCGAGGTCGCCTCGCACCAGCCGGTCAAGCTGGCGGCGCTGGAGGGCCTGCAGGACACGACGAAGGGCGCCCCCGAGCACATACTCGGCTGGTACGACAAGGACACGGGCGAGATCGAGTGGGGGATCTCGATACCGAAGCTGCTGTCGTTCCTCTCCTACCACGACCCGAACGCGACCGTCAGAGGGCTCACCTCGGTGCCGCCCGAGGACCGCCCCGGCCCGATCAACACGGTCCGCTTCGCCTTCCAGGCGATGGTCGGGATCGGCTCCGGGCTGGCCGCGCTGGCGGCGCTGGTGCTGTTCTTCCGCTGGCGCAAGAAGCGGCTGCCGGAGTCGGTCTGGTTCGACCGCGCGCTCGTGCTCGCCGGGCCGGCCGCGATCGTCGCGCTGATCAGCGGCTGGATCGTGACCGAGGTCGGGCGCCAGCCGTGGGTCGTCTACGGCGTGATGCGCACCAACGAGGCGGTCACGGGCGCCGGCGGCGTGCCGGTCGGCTACGCGCTGCTGGCGGTCGTCTACGTCGGGCTGCTGGCGGCGCTGGCGTGGATCCTGCTGCGGCTGTCGCGGATGCCGCTCAGCGGCGACGAGGACGCGGTCGACGTCGCCGTCGGCGGACCGCCCGGCACGGCCGGCGGCGGCGTCGAGGACGGGAGCTGAGGCGATGCACCTCTACGACCTGCCGCTGATCTTCGCGCTCGTCGCGCTCGCGCTCTACGTCGTGCTCGCCGGTGCGGACTTCGGCGCCGGCTTCTGGCAGCTCGTCGCCGGCCGCGGACCGCGCGCCGCGCGGATCCGCGAGCACGCGCACGAGTCGATGGCGCCGGTGTGGGAGGCCAACCACGTCTGGCTCATCTTCCTGCTCGTCGTGATGTGGACCTGCTACCCGGAGGCGTTCGCCTCGATCGCCTCGACGCTCTCGATCCCGCTCTTCATCGCGGCGCTGGGGATCGTCTTCCGCGGCGCCGCCTACGCGCTGCGCGCCGGCACCTCCAGAGCGCGCGAGCTGCGCGTGATCGACAGCGTCTTCGCGGTCGCCTCGATCCTGACGCCGTTCGCGCTCGGCACCGTCGTCGGCGGGATCGCCTCCGGCCGCGTGCCGGTCGGCAACGCCGCCGGCGACCCGTGGTCGAGCTGGCTCAACCCGACCTCGGTGACGATCGGCCTGCTCGCGGTCGCGCTGTCGGCCTACCTCGCGGCCGTCTACCTCGCCGCCGACGCCGCCCGCCACGACGACGCGGAGATGGAGCAGGCCTTCCGCCTGCGCGCGCTCGTCACGGGGCTGGTCGCGGGCGGGATGGCGGCCGGCGGGCTGGTCGTGCTGCGCGACGACACGCGCGCGCTGTTCGACGACCTCGTCTCCGGCGCCGGCCTGGCCGCGGTGATCGTCTCGGCGCTCGCCGGGCTCGGGACGCTGCTGCTGGTGCGCGCGCGCCGCTACGAGTGGTCGCGCTACAGCGCCGCCGTCGCGGTCGCCGCGATCGTCGGCGGCTGGGCGATCGCGCAGTCGCCGACGCTGCTGCCCGGCCTGACGGTCGAGCAGGCGGCGGCCTCCGACGACACGCTGATCGCCGTCGTCGTCGCGACGCTGGCCGGCGCGGTCGTGCTGCTGCCGTCGCTGGGGCTGCTCTTCACCTTGACCCTGCGGGGATCGCTCGGGCACGCCCCGGGCGCGCCCGGCGCCGACGGTGCCGCTCCCACGCCGATCACGGCCTTGAGCGCCTCCCGCACCGGCCTGCTGGCGCGGCTGGCGATCGCCTTCGCCGTGATCGGCTTCGGCTTCCTGACGGTCGCCGACGCAGGCTGGGCGCACGCGATCGGCGTCCCGGCGCTGCTGATCTCGGCGATGCTCGGCTTCCGCGCGGCGGTGCCGCTGGAAGACGAGGACCGCAGCTCCGCTGCGGCTGAGCAGTAGGAGATCTGCGCCGCTCCCGCCTCAGGCGCCGGGCAGGCCGCGGCCGCGCAGGTAGTCGGCGGCGCGCATCGCTCTCCTGCCGGGCGGCTGGACCTGCAGCAGCTCCAGCGCGGTGCCGCCGGCGGCGCCGAGCAGCAGCCGCTCGCCGTCGGCGGCGAAGGCGCCAGGGGCCGGCGTGGCGGCCTCATCGGCCGCGCACGGCCGCGCTTCCACAACGCCGAGGAGCTCGCCGCCGCCGCCGGGCAGCGCCACGCGCGTGCCGACGTGCGGCGTCAGGGCGCGCACGATGCGGTCGAGCTGGTCGGCGTCGTCGCGCAGCGGGTGGAGCGTGCGGTCCTCGGGACCGAGCTTCTCCGCATACGTCAGCCCCTCCTCGCTCTGCTCGACGTACGGCGGGCGCTCGCTGAGCGCGCGCACGAGCAGGTCGCCGCCGATCGTCTCCAGCCGCGCCGCGAGCGTGCCGTAGGTGTCGCGCGGCTCGATCGGCGTCCGCTCCAGCAGCGAGACCGGGCCGCTGTCGAGGCCGGCGGTGAGGCGCATGATCGCGACGCCGGTCTCCTCGTCGCCGGCGATGATCGCCCGCTCCAGCGGGGCGGCGCCGCGCCAGCGCGGCAGCAGCGACGGGTGCACGTTGACGATCTCGTGCTCGCTCAGCAGCGGCTCCTTGATCAGCGCGCCGAAGGCGCAGACGATCACGGCCTCGGGCGCGGCGGCGGCGATGCGGGCGCGCGCCTCCTCGCCGTTGACGTCGGCCGGCTGGTCCAGCTCGATTCCCAGCTCGCGCGCGGCGTCGGCGACCGGCGGCGACTGCAGTCTGCGGCCGCGCCCCTTCGGGCGGTCGGGCCGCGTCACGACGAGCTGCGGGCGGTGCGGGCTGTCAGCCAGCCGCCGCAGGATCGCGGCGGCGAAGTCGGAGGTGCCGAGGTAGACGGTTCGCACAGGCGCGTCAGACCGGCTCGCCGGCGCGCTCGCGGTCGCGCTCGCGGAGGATCTTCATCGCCTGCTTGCGCTCCGAGCGCGAGGTGCGGTCGAGGATCAGGACGCCGTCGAGGTGGTCCATCTCGTGCTGGATCACGCGCGCCTCCAGGCCGCTCGCCTCGATCGTCAGCGGCTGGCCCTCGTCGTCGAGCGCTCTGACGCGCACGTGGACCGGGCGCTCGACCTCGACGAGCACGCCCTGCAGGCTGAGGCAGCCCTCCTCGGCCGCCTCCAGCTCCTCCCCGCTCCATTCCAGCTCGGGGTTGACGAGCGCGATCACCGGCGAGTCCTGCTCGACGCGGTAGACGAGCACGCGGTTGAGCTTGCCGAGCTGCGTCGCCGCCAGCCCGATCCCCATCGAGTCCTCCATGATCTCGCCCATCCCCTCGATCTGGGCGCGCAGCTCGTCGTCGAACTGCGTCACGGCCATCGCCTTGCTCTTCAGCACGGGGTCGCCGAACTGTCTGACGTACGCCAGCGCGGCATGGCGGCGGGCCGCCGTCTCGGGGTCGAGGCGCGGCGCCTCGCCGATCTCGGTCTCGTTGTCGGTGTCGTCTCGCTCAGCCATGGGACCGTGATTCTAGAAGGGCCGCGGCGCAGAACGCGCGGCGGCGCCGGGCCGCTACTGCGGATCGACGTCGGCCGAGAGGCTCGCTCTGCGGCCGATCGGCGTGCGCGCGACCGCGTCGACCGCCGCCGCGACCGACTGCACCGCCGCGCGCCGCTGCGTCGCCTTGATCACGAGCTGGCTGCGCTCTCTGCCGCGCAGTCTGAAGAGCGGCGCCGGGCCGAGCACCTGCGCGCCAGGCGCGTCGACCAGTCTCGCGACCGCCTCGGCGGCGGCGTGCGCGTCGGCGAGCTGCTCGGCCGAGCAGACGACCCTGATCAGCGACGCGAACGGCGGGTAGCGCAGCGCTTCGCGGCGCGCCAGCTCGCCGGCGAGGAAGCCGTCGCTGTCGTGCGCGGCGGCGGCGAGGATCGCGCGCTCGTCGACCGCCAGCGTCTGCACCAGCACGCGCCCGTCGCCGTGCTCGCCGCGGCCCGCGCGGCCGGCCAGCTGGGCGATCAGCGAGAAGGTCCGCTCGTCGGCGCGGAAGTCGGGGAAGCGCAGCGTCTGGTCGGCGTCGAGCACGACCCCGAGCGTCACGTCGGGGAAGTCGTGGCCCTTGGCGACGATCTGCGTGCCGACCAGCACCCCCGCGGGCGCCGCGTCGAATCTGACCAGCGCGCGGGCGATCGCGCCCTTCGTCGCGGTCGTGTCGGCGTCGAGACGGAAGACGGGGAAGCCGGGATCGCCGATCGCCTCGATCAGCTCCTGCTCGATCCGCTCGGTGCCGGAGCCGTGGCGCGCGAGCGAGACCGAGCCGCAGTCGGGGCAGCCCGACGGGACCCGCTCGCTGTGGCCGCAGTGGTGGCAGGAGACGGCCCGCTGGCTGCGGTGCAGCACGAGCGCGACGTCGCACTGCGGGCACTGCCAGACCTTGCCGCAGGAGCGGCACGAGAGGAAGTTCGACCAGCCGCGGCGGTTGACGAGCACGATCGCCTTGCGGCCGGCGCGCCGCACGTCCGCGAGCGCCTCGCGCGTGACGGGATGCAGCGGATGGCGCGCGTCGCGCATGTCGAGGATCTCGACCGGCGGAAGTGGACGGCCGTCCACACGTCTGGTGATGCGCAGCCGCCGCAGCGCGTGGACCGACTCCGGCCGCGGCGTCGCGCTGCCGCTCAGCAGCACGGCGCCCTCGTCATGGGCGCGGCGCGCGGCGACGCGGCGGGCGTCGTAGCGCGGGTCGCCCTCGTGCTTGTAGGCCGGCTCGTGCTCCTCGTCGACGATGATCAGGCCGACGTCGGTCAGCGGCGCGAAGACGGCCGAGCGCGGCCCGACGCAGATGCGCGCCTCCCCCCGCCGCAGCCGCATCCACTCGTCATAGCGCTCGCCCTGGCCGAGCTGCGAGTGCAGCACCGCGACGGTGTCGCCGAAGCGCGCCTGGAAGCGGCCGACGGTCTGCGGCGCGAGCGCGATCTCCGGCACCAGCACGATCACGCTTCTGCCGGCCGCGAGCGCCGCGGCCGCGGCCTGCAGGTAGACCTCCGTCTTGCCCGAGCCGGTCACGCCGTGCAGCAGGAAGCGCCGTTCTGCCGGCTCGAGCGTGCCGTCGGGCGCCTCCAGCGCGGCGACGAGCGGCTCCAGCGCGCGCTCCTGCTCGGAGGTCAGCCGCGGCGGCGCGCCGCCGTTGCGGGCGCCGACGGTCGCGTGGACCGGCCGGCGCCGCTGCTCGCGC
>DATIOB010000079.1:0-13347 GCA_035473605.1 Conexibacter sp. | reverse complement strand
GGTGCGGCCGCTGCCCGGCGCGCGCGACCTGATCGTCGCGCTGCGGCAGCGCGGCATCGCGACGGTGCTCGCCAGCTCCGGCAAGGCCGACGAGGTCGAGCGCTACATCGACCTGCTCGACGTGCGCGACCTGCTCGACGGCTGGACCAGCTCCGGCGACGTCGAGCAGTCGAAGCCTGCCCCGGACCTGCTCGAGGTCGCGCTGGAGAGAGCGTCGGCGCGGCCGGCGCTGCTGGTCGGCGACGCCGTCTGGGACGGCGAGGCGGCGCGCGCCGCCGGCATCGGCTTCGCCGCGCTGCGCAGCGGCGGCAACTGCGCCGAGGACTTGCGCGCGGCCGGCGCGATCGGCGTCTGGGACGACGCCGCGGCGCTCGCCGGCGATCTCGACGCGGCGGGGATCGCACGCTGACGAAAGCTCACCATTCCTATCTGCCAGGCGCGATTGAACGGTGAAACTCGTGTCAGTCGGATGCCACTCGATCACTCAGCAATGTTTGAGCAACAGTGTTAGGTGGGCAAAGCCTGCAACGACGGGTCAGCAAGTAACAAACATGCGTTACGGTGACAGCTATGAGTGGCGACGCGACATGGGAGTTGTCGCAGCGCGGCGGGGACCGGGTCCTCTCCTGCGCTGAGACGGCTCGGACGGCCGAAGGACCCTTCGACAGGGTCCTCGCCTGCGCCGACGCCGCCCGCCTGCTCGACGTCTCGCCGACCGCGCTGCAGACCTGGTCGGAGCGGCTCGCCTTTCCCTGCGACGTCGGCGACAGCTCCGGGCCGCGCTTCCGCCGCACCGAGATCGAGGCGCTGCGCGACGCGCTGCCGGACGCGCACTCGGTCACCGGCGCGATCCGCGCGGCCAGGCTGCGCGTCCACCACTGACGCGCAGCGGCGCGGCGGCGCCCGCAGGCGCCGCCTCCCCCTACGCTCGCGCTGGCACGCCGCCCGCGGTGCCGGCCTCCGGCGTGACGAGAATCGCGCCCTCGCCGGTCGCGTACGCCTCCTCGCCGTGCTGCACGATGTCCATCCCGATCGCCTCCTCGTGCTCGGTCGCGCGCAGCGGCGTCACAGCGCCGATCAGGCGCAGCAGCGCATAGGTGACGACGAACGCGTACGCCGGCGCGGCGACTATCGCCAGCACCTGCCACAGCAGCTGCTCGGCGTTGCCGTAGAGCAGTCCGTCGGAGACGCCGTTCCACGCCTCCTGCGCGAAGACACCGATGAAGAGGATCCCGATCAGGCCGGCGGTGCCGTGCGCGGCGAGCACGTCGAGCGTCTCGTCGACGCGCGTCCGCGTGCGCCACACGATCAGCGCGTAGCTCGGCAGCGCCGCGAAGGCGCCGAGCGCCATCGCCCAGCCGGGGCTGAGGAAGCCGCCGGCCGGCGTGATCGCGACGCAGCCGACGACGATCGCCGTCGCCGCGCCGATCGCCGTCACGCGGCGACCGCGGAGGAGGTCGAGCACGAACCAGACGACGAGCGTGCAGGCCGGCGCCAGCAGCGTGTTGGTGAACGCGAGCACGCTCGCGTCGCCGGTCGAGAAGCCGCTGCCGCCGTTGAAGCCGAACCAGCCGAACCACAGCAGACCGGCGCCGAGCAGCACGTAGACCGCGTTGTGCGGCAGCAGCGCCTGGCGGCCGTAGTCCTTGCGCGCGCCGACGACGAGCGCCGCCGCCAGCGCCGAGAAGCCCGAGCCCATCTCGACCGGGATGCCGCCGGCGAAGTCCAGCGTCCCGTTCGCCTGCAGCCAGCCGCCGCCGAAGGCCCAGTGCGCCAGCACGGCGTAGACGAGCACCGACCACAGCGCGGCGAAGATCAGGAACGGCCCGAAGCGCATCCGCTCGACGACGGCGCCGGAGACGAGCGCGACGGTGATCACGCAGAAGGTCGCCTGGAAGGCGAAGAACAGCAGGTGCGGGATCGTCGTGCCCTCGCGCGGCTCGAAGGCGACGCCGTCGAGCAGCGCGTGGCCGAGGCCGCCGACGATGCTGCCGTCGCCGTCGAACGCGAGCGAGTAGCCGACCAGCGCCCACGTGACGACCGCGACCGCCATCGCCGCGACGCACATCATGAACGTGTTGAGCGTGTTCTTCGAGCGCACGAGGCCGGCGTAGAAGAGCCCGAGCGCCGGGGTCATCATCAGCACCAGCGCCGTCGCGATCAGCATCCAGGCGGTGTCGCCGGCGTCGATGCCGGCGGCCGCCGCTGCGACGGGAGTCACTTGTCCACCGGGGTGACGGCGGCGACGTCGGTCTCGCCGGTGCGGATGCGGACGACGCGCTCGAGCGGGACGACGAAGATCTTGCCGTCGCCGACCTCGCCGGTGCGCCCGCCGCTGCAGAGCGCGTCGATCGTGCGGTCGACGAACGAGTCCGAGACGGCGATCTCGAAGCGGACCTTCTCCGACAGGCCGACCTTCACGGTCGTGCCGCGGTAGGTCTCGACGCGGTCCAACTCGCCGCCGTGGCCCTGGACCCTGGTCATCGAGACGCCGCGCACCTCCGCGCGGTAGAGCGCCTCCAGCACGTCGTTCGCCTTCTCCGGGCGCACGACGCCGATCACGAGCTTCATTGTCAGTCTCTCCCCGCTCCGGGCCGATGGGCGGCGGGCAGCCTAGCCGCTGCGGCCGCGCGCGCGTCGCGGTTGCCTGCCGCGATCTGCACAATTTCGTTCAGGCGCCTGAGCGCGAGACGGTTCGGTGAAGCTCCGGAGATGGGAGCAAAGCGAGCGTGGACGCTTGCAGGGCTCGTCATGGCCCTGCTCGTCGCCATCCCAGCTTCGGCACAGGCGGGCAGCGCGCAGGTCGCGGCGCTGCAGGTCGGCCTGCGCGCGGTCGGGATCTCTCCCGGGCCGGTCGACGGGATCACCGGCCCGCGCACGCGCACGGCGGTCCGCCGACTGCAGGCGCGCCGGCACCTCGCCGTCGACGGCGTCGTCGGCCCGCAGACGCGCCGCGCGCTCGGTCGCCGCGGCCGCCCGTCGCTCGGCAGCCGGCCGCTGCGCAGCGGGCTGACCGGCTGGGACGTCGCCGCGCTGCAGTTCCTGCTGCACGGCCGCGGCTACGAGCCGAGCGGCTTCGACGGCGCCTTCGGTCCCAACACGCTCCGCGCGGTGCAGCGCTTCCAGGGCGCGGCCGGGCTGTCGGTCGACGGCGTCGCGGGGCCGGCGACGCTCGCGGCGCTGCGCAACCGCAACCTGACCGCCGCACCGACCGGGTCCGACGGCGTGCCCACGGGCGCCGTCGCCTTCCTGCGCCCCGTCGCCGGGGCGATAGGAGACGGCTTCGGCTATCCCGGCGGGCGCAAGCACACCGGCCTCGACTTCCCCGCCTCGACCGGGACCCCGATCGGCGCCGCCGGCCGCGGCATCGTCGGCTTCGCCGGCTGGAACAGCGGCGGGTACGGCAATCTCGTCGTCGTGCGCCACCGGCTCGGCTACGAGACCTGGTACGCGCACATGTCGCGGATCGGCGTGTCGGTCGGCCAGGCGGTCGCGGGCGGCAGCGTGCTCGGCTGGGTCGGCTCGACCGGCCACACGACCGGCCCGCACGTGCACTTCGAGGTGCGCCTCTTCGGCACCCCGATCGACCCGGTCCCGCGGCTGCTGAACGCGGTCTCGGCGAGCGGGCGCCGGCGCGGTTCTCGCGGCGGCGCCGCTCCGCGCGGCGACGCGCGCCCGGGCGGCGCGCGGCCGCTGTCGTGCCGCCCGAACGCCGACGCCCGCATCACGCGTGACACCGATCCGCCGGTCGCGCGCTTCGGGCGCTGCCCCTAGCGCGAGGCGTCGCCGCCCGCCGCGCGTGGGCTCGGCGCGTCTCAGCGCGGCGTCACGCGCGTCGCCGACGCCTTCCAGACGGCGACCACGCGCTTCCCGAGCGCCAGCCCGAGCCGCTCCACCGACGCGCGCGTTACCTCGGCCGTGAACGGCTGCGGCAGCGCCAGCCCGACGCGCACGCGGTTGCCGATCTCGGTGACCGAGACGACCTCCGCCTCCAGGCGGTTCTGCGCCGAGCCGCCGGCGGCGCTGGCGGGCGGCTCGATCGTCACCTCCCACGGGTGCACGGAGACGGCGACCTCGCCCTCCCCCGCGTCGGTCGCGCGCACCACACCTCCGCCGTCGAGCGCGATCAGCGTCAGCGCGCCGTCACCGTGAGCGACCCGCCCCGTCAGCACCGCGGCGCCGGTGAAGTCGGCGACGAAGCCGGACGCCGGCGCGGCCGCGAGCGCCGCCGCCGGGCCGCGCTGCACGATCCGGCCGCCGTCGAGCACGGCGACCTCGTCGCCGAGCAGCGCCGCCTCGCCGAAGTCGTGCGTCACCAGCACCGCCGGCACCTCCAGCTCGCGCAGCAGCCGCGCCAGCTCCCGCCCGGCGCCGGCGCGCGTGCGCGCGTCGAGCGCCGAGAGCGGCTCGTCGAGCAGCAGCAGCCGCGGCCGCGGGCCGAGCGCGCGCGCCAGCGCAACCCGCTGGCGCTCGCCGCCCGACAGCTGCGCCGGCCGCTTGCCGGCGAGCGCCTCGCCGATCCCGAAGCTGGCCAGCAGCTCCAGCGCGCGCGGGCGGCGCTCGCGCCGCGGCAGCTCGCGCAGGCCGTAGGCGACGTTGCGCCAGGCGCTCAGATGGCCGAACAGCGCGTAGTCCTGGAACAGGTAACCGCAGCCGCGCAGCTCCGGCGGCAGCGCGACGCCGCGCTCGGTGTCGAGCCAGGTCGCGCCGCCGCAGGCGATCCGCCCGGCGTCCGGCCGCAGCAGCCCGGCGACGGCGCGCAGCACCGTCGTCTTGCCGGCGCCCGAGGGCCCCGCGAGCGCGAGGCAGCGGCCGGCCGGCACCTCCAGCGCGACGTCGAGGTCGAGCGCGCCGATGCGGGTGCGCAGCGCGACGGAGAGGCCGCCGGCCGGAGCAGCGGAGAGTTTTGTACCGCTGCGGTCCGAAACTCTCCGCTGCTCGGCGCGCGGTTCGTCAGCGAAGGACATCGCGCGCCAGCAGCTTGACCGACAGGAGCAGCCCGGCGGAGACGGCGACGAGCACGGCCGACAGCGCCAGCGCGCCGTCGAAGTCGGTCGCGAAGCGGTCGTAGATCGCCAGCGGGACCGTCTGCGTGATCCCGCGGAAGGAGCCGGCGAACATCAGCGTCGCGCCGAACTCGCCGAGCGCGCGCCCCCACGCCAGCGCGAGGCCGGCGGCGAGGCCGGGCAGCGCGGCCGGGACGGCGATCCGCGCGAACGTCCGCGCCTCGCCGGCGCCGAGTGTGCGCGACGCCTCGCGCCAGCGCGGGTCGACGGCCGCGAAGGCGCTCTGCGCGGCGCGCAGGTAGAACGGCGCCGAGACGAAGACGAGCGCGACGACGACGCCGGCGGTCTCCAGCACCAGTCTGATCCCCGCGTCCTCCAGCGCGCCGCCGAGCAGGCCGCGCGGGCCCAGGGCGGCCAGCAGCCCGATGCCGGCGACCGCCGGCGGCAGCACCAGCGGCAGCTCGACGAGCGTGGCGACCAGCTCGCGGCCGCGGAAGCGGCGCGTCGCGAGCAGGTAGGCGGCCGGCGTCCCGACCACGACGACGACCGCCATCGCGATCGTCGTCGTGACGAGGCTGAGCCGCAGCGCGTCGCGCGAGGAGGGGTCGCCGAGGCTGTCGAGCAGGCGGCTCGGACCCGTGTCGACGAAGATCGCGACGATCGGCAGCGTCAGGAAGAGGACGGTCGCGCTCAGCGCGACGCCGAGCAGCGCCGGGAACCACGCGCGGCGCACTCCCCCGGCGACGCCGCCCGGCCCCGCAGAGGCGGCCTCGCCCCCAACCCGCGCGTCGGCCATCAGCCCGCGGGCGGCGGCTCGAAGCCGGCCGCTCTCAGCGCCTCCGCCCCGCTCCCGCTCAGCAGCCCGTCGATGAACGCCTGCGCCGCCTGCGGATGCTCGGCGCCCTCGACGACCGCGGCCGCGTAGGCGACGCTCGGCTGGATCCGCGCGGGCAGCTCGATCGCTCTCAGCTTGCCGCCCGAGCCCTGCACGTCGGTCACGTAGACGAGGCCGGCGTCGACCGCGCCCTGCGCGACCTTGCCGACGACGCCGCCGACGTCGGGCTCGTTGGAGCGCACGTTGGCGAGGATGGCCTCGCTCGGCGCGGGGCCCAGTCTCGCCAGCACGCTGCGCGTGTAGGCGCCGATCGGGACCGACTCGGAGCCGATCGCGATCGTCGTGCCGGGGCTGGCGAGGTCCTCGACGGAGGCGACCTTCGCGTCCTCGGCCGGAACTGCGATCACGAGCCGGTTGGCGGCGAAGACGATCGGTCTGCCGACGAGGCCCTCGGCGTGCAGCTCGTCGGGCAGTCTCGTGTTGGCGGAGGCGAACACGTCCGGTCTGATCCCCTGGCGGATCTGCGCCGCCAGCTCGTCGGAGCCGGCGAACTGCATCTTCGCGTCCGGGTCGTAGTCGCTGAACGCCTGTTTCAGCGAGGTCGCCGCCGAGACGACGAGCGCACCGCCGCCCCCGCCGTCCCCGCCGCCCGCCGTCGCGCTGCCGCCACCGTCCTCATCGCCGCAGCCGGCCAGCGCCAGCGCTGCCACCGCAGCCGCCACCGCCACCAGCAGCGCGAGCGCGCGCGTCCATGCCCTCATCCGAGATCTCCTTCGCGTTCCACCATCACCGACGTCGCCTTCACGCGCGCCGTCGCGACGACGCCGGGTGCCAGCCCCATCTCCTCGACCGAGTCACGCGTGACCGCGGCCGTCACGAGGAACGGGCCGGCCTCGATCTCGACGAGCGCCATCACGCCGTCGACCTCGACCGAGCGCACGACGCCGGGGAAGCGGTTGCGGGCCGACAGCGGCGTGCCGGTCGCGTGGCGGCGCGGTCTGCTGCTGAGGCGCTCGATCTCGTCGGGCGGCACGAGCCGCCGGTTGCGGCCGTCGCGGACGGTCCGCAGTCTGCCGTCGCGGTCCCAGCGGCGGAGCGTGTCGGCGCTCACGCCGAGCGCCGTCGCCGCCTCTCCAAGCGTCAGTGGCGTCGTCATCTGCCTAAGCATTGCATAGGCAGAAGCGGCGCCGTTGACCCATTCGGCGCACCGTCGCGCGGGGCGTCGTCCATCACGCGGGCGGCGCACCTGCGACAGTTGCCGGCCGCTGTGCTCTCGCCGTACGCCGACATCCTGCGCATCCCCGGTGCGCGCGCCTTCGTCGGCGCGGGCTTCGTCGCGCGCCTGCCGATGGCGATGCTCGGCCTCGGCACCGTGCTGCTCGTCAGAGAGGCGACGCACTCGTACGGGCTGGCCGGCGCCGTCGGCGCGACGATCGCGATCGCCAACGCGATCGGGGCGCCGCAGATCGGCCGTCTCGTCGACCGCTTCGGCCAGCGCCGCGTGCTGCTGCCGGCGCTGTTCATCCACATCGCGGGCGTGGTCGCGCTGATAGCCGCCGCCCAGCTCGACGCGCCGCGCGCCGCCTACTTCGCCGCCGCCTTCGTGACCGGCGTCGCCTTCCCCTCGTTCGGCTCGCTCGTGCGCTCGCGCTGGGCGATGCTGCTGCGCGGCAGCCCGCGCCTGCAGACCGCCTACGCGCTCGAGTCGGTGCTGGACGAGCTGGTCTTCACCTTCGGGCCGGTGCTGGTGACGCTGCTGGCGACGGCGCTGTCGCCGTCGTTCGGGCTGGCGACCGGGATCTGCTTCCTGCTGATCGGCGGCCTCTCGTTCGCCGCGCAGCGGGCGACCGAGCCGCCGCTGTCGCCGCACGGCGAGCGCGCCGGCTCGGCGATACGGGCGCCCGGACTGCTGGTGCTCGTCTTCGTGATGATCGGCCTCGGCGGCGTCTTCGGCACGATCGAGGTGTCGATGGTCGCCTTCGCCGAGCAGCACGGCCGCGAGGCGCTGACGGGGCCGCTGCTGGCGCTGCACGCGATCTCCAGCGCCGCCGCCGGCGTGCTCTACGGCGCGCGCTCGTGGCGGATGGGGCTGGAGCGGCGGCTGGCCCTCGCGGTCGTCGTGATGTGCGCCGGGACGATCCCGCTCGCGCTGGCCGACTCGATCGCGCTGATGGTGCCGGCGATCGTCGCCAGCGGCATCAGCATCTCGCCGACCTTGATCTCGAGCTTCGCGCTGGTCGAGTCGATCGTGCCGCGCGCGGCGCTGACGGAGGGCTTCGCCTGGCTGTCGACCTCGCTCGGGGCCGGCATCGCGATCGGCCTCGCGGTCGCCGGCCAGGTCGTCGACGCGACCAGCGGCCACCGCGCCTTCACGGTCGCGATCGCCGCCAGCCTGCTGTCGGCGGTCGTCGCGCTGGCGTTCAGAGGGCGCCTGCGCGCCGCGCCGGAAGAGGAGGCCGAGCCGGAGCGCGCGGAAGCGCGCTGAGTCAGCCGGCCCGCCGCGCCGGCCGATCGGCCACGCGCACGACGAACTTCAGCCCCGACCAGGTCGCGTCGATCGCGCAGACCTTCACGTCGACGACCCCGGCCGCGAGCCCCAGCTCGCGCACGACGTCGCCGGTCAGGTCGGTCGGGACGCCGGAGCCCTTCTTCGGCCACGCGAGCCACAGCGCGCCGTCGGGATCGAGCGCCGCGACCAGCTGCGGCAGCCGCCGCTCCAGCCACGACCGCTCGAGGAAGAAGGCGACCATCAGGTCCAGCGGCCCGCGCGCGCTTCTGCGCGCGCTCCCGACCCCCTCCGGCAGCTCGCCGAGCGCGACCGCGAACTCGTCGGGCGCGTCGAGGAAGGCGATCCGCTGCCCCGCCTTGATCCCCAGCTTTCTCGGCAGCGGCGTCCCGCTGTAGCCGGCCGTTCTCACCTCTGCCATCGTGCGGACCCTATGCGCCCCGCGCGCCGTCGGCCATCTGCCGAAGGTCCTCTCACGCCAGCCGGTATCTGAGCGCGTCGCGCTCGGCCTGCTCGACCTCGGCCAGCGTCATGAAGTCGTCGCCGCCGAGGTGGGCGTGGGAGACCGCGGCGCTGCTCGGCTGCTCGGCGGCCGACGGCCACGTCTGCGGATCCCACAGCGACGAGCGCACGAACGCCTTCGGGCAGTGGGCGTAGACCTCGGCCGCCTCGACGACGAGCGCGGAGCGGGGCGGCTTGCCGATCGACTGCAGCCGCTCCAGCAGCGCCGGCCGCGCGACGACGCGGGCGGGGCCGTTGACGCGCAGCGTCTGGCCGCGGCCGGGGATCGCGAACAGCAGGCCCGCCTGCCCGGTCGCGATCACGTTGCGAAGCGTGTCGAGCCGCTTGTTGCCGGTCGCGTCGGGGATCGCGAGGTGGTGGTCGTCGAGCACCGTGACGAAGCCGGGCGGGCCGCCGCGCGGGGTCACGTCGGCGGCGCCGGCGGCGTCGTGGCTGGCGACGAAGACGATCGGCGCGAGCGCGATCAGGCTGCGGGCGCTCGCGTCGAGGCGGTCGATCTGCTTGCGCACGGCGCGCTCGTGCGGCTGCTCGTACAGCTCCCGCAGCTCGGCGTCGCTGCTCAACGCACCCGCGAACAGATCGTCGTCGCCCATCGATCCATTATGACACGGCGCCGAGCCACGCGACGACGTTGGCGGCGTCGCGGTCGGGCGGGAAGATCGGGTAGAAGACTCTCTCGATCACCCCGCTGCGGACGATCAGCGTCAGCCGCCGGTAGAGCGTCATGCCGCCGATCTCGAAGGTCGGCAGCTCGAGCGCGGCGGCCAGCCTCAGCTGCGGATCCGACAGCAGCGGATAGGGCATGTGCTCGCGCGCCGCGAACTCGGCCTGGTCCTCCGTGCTCTGCGCGCTCAAGCCCACGACCTCGGCGCCGAGCACGTTCAGCTGCGCGCGGTGGTCGCGGAAGGAGATGTTCTGCACGGTGCAGCCGCGCGCGCCCGGCGTCTCGTCCCAGCCCTCCGGCAGCACCTCGTTCGGGCGGCCGGTGCGGGGATAGACGTAGAGCACGAGCGTGACCGCCTCGGCGGCCAGCGCAGCGAGGTCGACGAGCCCGCCGTGGGTCGACGGCAGCACGACCTCCGGCAGCTCCCGACCCGGCAGGTGGTCGGCGGCGCCGTCGTCGACCGGAACGGGCAGACCGGCCGGCAGACGGCGGAACTGGTTCGGCACGTCCATCGCCACATCGTTGCACCGACGACGGGTGCGGCGCCAGCGGGAGCGTCCGCCGAGGTGCAGCGCGGCGTCCCCCGCGGACGCCGCTCAGACCGGCGTCCGCGCCGCCAGCTCGGCGATCGCGCGCGACAACTGCCCGCCCTGCCAGGCCAGCGGCGACTTGCCCTCGTCCTCCACCAGCAGACGCGCGCCGGGGATCGCGGCGGCATACGCCTCGCCGATCGCCAGCGGGTGGCCGGGGTCGGCCTCGTCGCGACTGGCGACGACCACGGCCGGGATCCCCTCCAGCTCGGCGAGGTCGTGGAGCGTGTCGAACGGGCGCGAGCGCGGGACCGCGTCGAGCGCGTCGGCGACCGCCGCGAGCGAGTCGTGCTGCTCCAGCCGCTGTCTCAGCACGGTGCGGATCGTCACCTGCCACGCCGCCGGCATCCGCTCGACGTGGTTGGCCGCCACGAAGCCGTCGATCCCGCCCTCGCGCAGACCGCGGGCGAGCGCGTCCCAGTAGGCGAGCCGCTTCGGGTCGTCCTGCGCGACCGGGTCGTAGGCGGGCGTCACGACGACCATCCCGGCGACCCGCTCGGGCGCGTCGAGCGCGAAGCGCAGCAGCGTGTGCGCCCCCATCGAGGCGCCGGCGAGCACGGCGCGCTCGATCCCCGCGCCGTCGAGCACCGCGCGCAGGTCCTCGGCGAGCACGTCGTACCCGTAGCCCTCCAGACCGGTGACCGGTGCCGGCGACGATCTGCCGTGGCCGCGCGCGTCGTAGGCGACGACGCGATGGCCGTCGCGCTCCAGCGTCCTCGATCCCATCACGACGTAGCGGCGGGTCGCGGTCAGCCCGTGCAGCAGCACGACCGGCGTCCCCTCCCCCTCGTCCCCACCGCGCAGGACGACCCCGTCGCGCTCGACCGTCAGTTCGCTCATGCCCGACGTGATAGCGGAATCGCGCCCGCGGCGCCGTCCTGGCTAACCTCACAGGCATGGTCTTCGACGTCACCGAACAGGACTTCCAGAGAGAAGTCATCGAGCGCTCGCACACGATCCCGGTCGTCGTCGACTTCTGGGCCGAGTGGTGCGGGCCGTGCCGGCAGCTCGGGCCGGTGCTGGAGAGAGCCGCCAATTCGCGCGAGGGCAAGGTCGCGCTGGCGAAGATCGACACCGACGCCAACCCCGGGATCTCGCAGGCCTTCCAGATCCAGGGCATCCCGGCGGTGAAGGCGTTCGTGAACGGCAGAGTCGCCGACGAGTTCGTTGGCGCGCAGCCGCCGGCCCAGGTCGAGCGCTTCTTCGACGGGCTCGTCCCCTCCGAGGTCGACGGGCTGGTCGCGGCCGGCGACGAGGCGTCGCTGAAGCGGGCGCTGGAGCTGGAGCCCAACCGCACCGACGCGCTCGTGCCGCTGGCGCGGATCCTGCACGGCCGCGGCGAGTCGGAGGCGGCGCTGGAGCTGGCCAAGCGCGCCCCCGGCGACTTCGGCGCCGAGGCGCTCGCGGCCCGCATCGGGCTGGAGCAGAGCGGCGAGCCCGACCTGTCGGAGGCGTTCAGCGCGCTCGACGGCGGCGACCAGGAGCGTGCACTGGCGCTGCTGATCGACGCGATCCCCGGCGCCGACGGCGCCAGAGACGAGATCCGCAAGGTCGTCGTCGGCCTGCTCGACCAGCTCGGCGCCGGCAGCGACCTCGCCCGCGACGGCCGTCGCCGGCTGGCCGCGGCGCTCTACTAGCGACGAGCACGCGCGCGGCTCCGCGGCGCGCGGCCCCGCGCCGCGCGCCCGCCGCACCCTGCGCGCGGGAATCGCCCGATTGACGCCGTGAGCGCGTCGCTGTTTATGTGATCAACTCGGGTCACGATCCGCGGCCGGCGCCCGTCTCGCCGATCGCGTTGGAGGTCGGCGCATGGCGACGGCGAGAGAGACGGACAGGACGGCAGCGTCGCCCGGCGCGGCCCGCACGGACGCGTCGCCCGCGCGACTCGTGGGCTTCGCCCGCGCGCTCGCGGCCGCTGACGGCTTTCCCGCGCTCGAACGCGTCTTCCATGCCGAGGCGCCGGCGCTCGTGCCGCTGCCGATGCGGGCGATCTACCTGATCGACGCCGCCACCGGCACGCCCGAGCGGATCTCGGCCGCCAACGTCAGCGACAGCTTCCTGACGCGCTACGAGCGGATGGGCCGCGGCGCCGATCCCGTCCTGGAACGGGCGCTCGAAGCCGGCGAGCCGGCCTACAACCTCGCGCTGATGACGCTCGACCAGTGGCGCGCGACCGACACCTACCGCGCCGCCGCGCGCCTGCATCGGATGGTCAACGTCGTGCAGGCGCCGATCGTCGCCGGCGGCGAGCGGCTCGGCACGCTCAACTTCGCCGACCACGACGAGACGCACCGTCTCGGCGAACCGGAGCTGCGGCAGATCGCGCTCGTCGCCGCCGTCGTCGGGCTGGCCGCCGCCGCGCAGCGCGTGCGCGATCAGGCGACCGCCCGCGCCGCCCAGCTGCGCGGCGCGCTCGACCTCTCCCCCTCCGCCCTCGCGATCGTCGACCCCGACGCGGCCGGGCCGCTCGCCAACCGCGCCGCGAGCGCGCTGCTGGCGGGGATCGAGGAGGGCGAGGCGCTGCTGTACGACCTCGTCAGCCGCCCCGCCGGCGCCCGTGGCGGCTGGACGAGCGCGCTGCCGGTGCGGCTGCGCGACGGCGGCTCCGCCGAGCTGCGCGCCGACGTGCGCGCGCTCGACGGCGACGGCGCGCTCGTCGCGACGCTGTCGCTGCGCGGCGGCGGCGCGGGCGGCGCGGCGCAGGCCGACGCGACGCACGCACCGCCCCCGGCCTGGAGCCTGCTGACGCCGCGCGAGCGCGAGGTCGCGCAGCTCGTCGTCGAGGGCTTGAGCGACCGCGAGATCGCCGCGCGGCTGGTGCTCAGCCCGCACACCGTGCGCCAGCACCTGAAGCGGATCTACAGCCGGCTCGGCGTCGGCTCGCGCGTGCAGCTCGTGCGGCTGGCGCTCGGCGCGGAGGCCCGCCCGGAGCCCTCGCGCGGCGCGGCGCCCGCGCCCGCAGCGCGCCCATCCCTCATCTGAGGGAGCTCGCCGCAGTTGCCGCATCGCAGGTCTGGGCGCGGCGCGAGCACGCTCGTAGGGTCGGCCCATGTCCGTCGACCCGACCGCCTTCCGCAGCGCGATGAAGCAGCTCGCCAGCGGCCTCGTCGTCGTCACCACGCAGGTCGACGGCCGTCCCTGGGGGATGACCGTCACGGCCTGCTGCGCCGTCTCCAGCGAGCCGCCGCTGGTGCTCGTCTCGCTGCACGGCCGCACGCGCAGCC
>DATIOB010000078.1:0-3364 GCA_035473605.1 Conexibacter sp. | reverse complement strand
GTTCGAGCATAAGCGGGCGATGATCGCGGCCGCCGCCGAGACGGTCGCGCTGGCGACGAGCGACAAGCTCGGGATCGTCCTCCCCTACGTCGTCGCGGAGCTGACGCAGCTCGGCCGCCTCGTCGTCGAGCTGGAGGCCGGCGATCCCGCCCTGCGCCCCTACGCCGACCACGGCGTCGTCGCGGTGCCGGCATGACCGCCGCCGTCACCTTCGACTTCTGGAACACGCTGATGGCCGAGCCGCCGGGGCTGCTGAAGCGACGGCGGCGCGAGGCGCTCGTGGCGGCCGCCGCCGAGCTGGGCGGCGGGATCGCCGAGGCCGCGATCGACCGCGAGCTGACCGCCGCCGGCGCCGCCCACGACCGCGCCTGGTCGACGGGGCGGCCGTTCGACCCCGCCGCGGAGGCGGCGCGCTTCGGCGCGGCGCTCTCAGAGCGAGATGGCTCCGCCCTCGCCGCCGCCTTCCTCGGCTCCTCGGCCGGTGCCCGCCTCACGCTCGCCGACGGGATCGCGCCGGTCCTGCGCGAGCTGCGCGAACGCGGCGTCGGGCTCGCGATCGTCTGCGACGTCGGGCTGACGCCCTCCACCCTGCTGCGCGCGGCGCTCGCGCGCGAGGGTCTGCTGGAGCTGTTCGGCGGCTGGGCCTTCTCCGACGAGGTCGGCTGCTTCAAGCCGGCGCCGGCGATCTTCCGGCACGCGCTCGACGCGCTCGGCGCCGACGCGGCGAACGCGCTCCACGTCGGCGACCTGCGCCGCACCGACGTCGCGGGCGCCCGCGCGCTCGGGATGGGGACCGTGCGCTACCGCGGCATCGCCGACGACGTCAGCGACGCGCCCGACGCCGACCACGTGATCGACCGCCACGCGCAGCTGCTCGAACTGCTGGGGTGAGCGAGGCTCAGCGACCGATGTCGCCGAGCGTGCCGTCGCCGATGCGGCCGATGTCGTTCGAGAGGCCGATGAAGAACAGCATGATCACGAGCACGAAGCCGACGGCGCCGGCCTTCTCCATCACCGAGAACGGGACCGGCCGGCCGCCGCGGATCTTCTCGACCAGCGCCCAGAAGATGTGGCCGCCGTCGAGCGGCAGGAACGGGAAGAGGTTGATGATCGCCAGCGACAGCGAGATGATCGCGAGCACGTAGAGCGCGAGCGTCGTCGAGAACTCGAACGACTGCCGCAGCGTCTCGGAGGTGCCGACGACGCCCGAGAGCTGCTCCCGCTCTCTCGCCTGGAACAGCTTGCCGAACGTCTCGACCGTGCGGGTCGTGACATCCCACATGCCGGTCACCGCGACGCCCGCGGCGTCGACCGGTCCGACGTTGCGGGTCGCGTTCTCGTAGCTGAAGCCGAGCCGCGCGCGCTCGATCCCTCTCGTGCCGTCGTAGCGCGGCGTGATCTCGAACGTCCGCAGTCTGCCGTCGCGCTCGACGACGACGGTCGCGGCGGTCGCGGCCTCGCAGCCGTCGACCTGTCTGCCGGCGCAGCTGTGCGTCGAGACCTGTCTGGCGATCACGGCCGGGTCGCCTCTGACGCCGTCGACGCTGACCACGCGGTCGTTCGGCTGCAGGAACTGCGCGGCCGGCTGGCCGAGGTCCTGCTTGGAGACGACCGGCTGGTCGGTCGCCTGACCGTTGGCGAGCAGCAGCGCCCAGATGATCAGGAAGGCGATCACGATGTTGACGAACGGGCCCGCGGAGATCACGACGATCCGCTTCCAGACCGGCTGGCGGTAGTAGGCGCGCGGCGCGACCTCCTCCGGGATCTCCTCGGTCGGGTTCATGCCGGTGATGCGCACGTAGCCGCCGAGCGGCATCCAGCCGATCGCGTACTCGGTCTCGCCCTTCTGCACCTTCGCGAGCGGGCGGCCGAAGAAGAGCGAGAACTTCTCGACGCGCATGCCGACGAGCTTGGCCGCCGTGAAGTGGCCCAGCTCGTGCAGCACGATCAGGGCGCAGAAGCCTATGAAGGCGAGCAGGATCGCGGTCATGCTGTCGTCCGCTCCTCGATCAGCTCGTGGGCGGCGTCGCGCGCGGCGCGGTCGGCGCGGTAGAGCGTCTCGAACGCGTGGATCGTGCCGGTCTCGACGGTGTCGAGCGCGTGCTGGATCACTTCGGCGATCTCGAGGAAGCGCAGCCGGCCGCTGAGAAACGCGTGCACGGCGACCTCGTTGGCGGCGTTGAGCACGCAGGGGGCGGTTCCGCCGGCGATCCCGACCTCGCGCGCGAGCCGCAGGCAGGCGAAGGTGTCGGTGTCGACCGCCTCGAAGGTGAGCGAGCCGACCGACGGGAGGTCGAGCGCTCTCAGCGGCACCTCGGCGCGCTCGGGGTAGTGCAGGCCGTAGGAGATCGGCACGCGCATGTCGGGGTAGCCGAGGTGCGCGAGCGTCGAGCCGTCGCACAGCTGGATCATGCTGTGGACGATCGACTGCGGGTGGACGACGACGTCGAGCCGCTCGTACGGCGTGCCGAAGAGGTGGTGGGCCTCGATCAGCTCCAGGCCCTTGTTCATCAGCGTCGCCGAGTCGATCGTGATCTTGCCGCCCATCGCCCAGGTCGGGTGGGCGAGCGCCTGCTCGACGGTCACGTCGCGCAGCTCGGCGGCCGTTCTGCCGCGGAACGGTCCGCCGGAGGCGGTCAGCACGAGCTTGTCGACGGCGGCGGGGTCCTCCCCCGCGAGCAGCTGGTGCAGCGCCGAGTGCTCGGAGTCGACGGGGATGATCTGCGCCCCGGTCGCCTCCGCGAGCTGGTTGACCAGCTCGCCGCCGACGACGAGCGACTCCTTGTTGGCGAGCGCGAGGTCGATCCCCTCGCCGAGCGTCGCGACCGTCGGGCCGAGCCCGGCGGAGCCGACGAGCGCGTTCAGCACCAGGTCGGCCTCCGACTCGACGACCAGCCGCACGAGCCCCTCGGCGCCGTCGAGCACCTGGCCGTCGGTCCACGCCTCGCCGGCGCGGGCGGCGGCGTGCGGGTCGGCGAGCGCGATCCGGTCGACGCCGAAGGCGGTCGCCTGTTCGATCAGCGGCTCCCAGGAGGACTGGGCGGAGAGCCCGACCAGTTCGAGGTCCTCGGAGCGCGCGACGACGTCGAGCGCCTGCGTTCCGATCGACCCCGTCGAGCCGAGGATGAGCAGGCGGCGTGGCATCCGGTGGATTGTAGGCGGCGCGGGTTTCCAGCAGCTAAGCGGGCGGAACGACGGCTTCCGTGCCGTCGCTCCGCACCGCGGCGGCGCTCAGCGCGCGACCGGTCTCAGCGTCGTCGCGAGCCGCGCCGGCTCCTGCTCGGCGCCGCTGACGACGACGGCGGCGCGCACGACGCGGCCGGCGCGCAGTTGTCTCCGCGCCGCGGCCGTCAGCCGCACGGGC
>DATIOB010000077.1:0-8951 GCA_035473605.1 Conexibacter sp. | reverse complement strand
CCGTGGACTACCTCGCGATCGCGACGATCCCGGTCGCGGGCGGCACGCCGACACCGCTGGTGAGATGGACCGATTCGGCGGCGAACCGCTCGCCGGCCTACTCGCCCGACGGGACGCGGATCGCCTTCGTCACCTACGACTACGACGCGGAGACCGCAGCGCTCGCGACGGCCGCCGCCGACGGCAGCGGGATCACCGAGATCACGCCGCGCTATGACGACGGCGAGCCGCCGAGCGACCCCAGCTGGTCCGTCGGCCCCGCCGGCCCGCCGCCGGTCGTCGTCCCCGTTCCGAGACCTGGCCCCGACCCGCTCCCGGGACCCGCGCCGAGACCCGCTCCGCCGGCCGACAGAGCGGTCGACGGCGTCAGCGTGGGCGGCGACACGAGCGCCAAGCTGACGGGCGGCAGACTGACGATCGCGACGAGAGTGACGGCCAGATCGGAGCCGGTCACGGCGGTCGCGAGCGGCGTCGCGACGGTCGCGCCAGCGAGAGGTGCCAGAGCGAGCGCGAGCGCGAAGGCGAGAGGCAGAGCGAGAAGAGGCAGAGCGAGAGCGAGAGCCACGACGGTCGCGCTCCCGCGCGCGACGGCGAGCGTGGCGGCCGGCGGCTCGGTCGTGCTGAGACAGACGCTCGGCGGCGCCGCGCTGGGCGCGATCGCGACAGCGCTGAGAGCGGGACGCGCGGTCACCGCGACGATCGTCGTCACGGTCACGGACGCGAGCGGCAACGTCCGCAGAAGCACGCGCCGCGTGAAGATCGCCGCCGCGCCGGCAGGCGGGAGAAGATCCGCGAGAAAGCAGCGCGCACGAGCGGTCGCCAGCGGGCGAGGGGTGAGAAGCAACCCCGAGAACAAGCAGCTGCCGCCGTCCGCGAACGCCGGCTACTTCCTCGGCTTCCCGAGCCCGACGTACAGCTGGCACGGCTGCACCGCGACCGCGACGCGCGTCCCGCTGCGGGCGCTCCAGCGCCCGATCCCGGGCGAGCCCAGAGCAGGCAGAGGCACCACACCGGGCGCCGTCACGTTCACCACCACCGTGGGTGCGCCGTACGTCTCCTGGAAGGTCAAGAGAGGCTGGACGATCTGCGGCGTGCAGGCCGCCGCGGTCCTGCGCAACCCGGACGTCGACGCCGACCTGCTCGCCGAGATCGGCTACCGCTCCGGCGCCACGAGCGGATCGACGTCGGCGGATGGCAGAGAGACGCTGCGCGTGCCGATCCCCAAGCGGGCGATCGACCGCGGCGAGTTCGAGAGATACGAAGGCAAGATCTTCTCGATCACCGAGATCCGCAGCGTCACCGTCTTCGTGAAGAGACAGCGCTGACAGCCAGCGGGCCATGCCGGGTAGGACCCGGCCCATGGCATCGAATCTGCTGGCGGCGGCCTTCCTCCTGGTCGCGGCCGTCCTGTTCTTCATCTCCGGTCCTTGGTGGAGCGGGGCGCTGTTCCTCGCCGCGTCCGGCTGCTTCCTGCTGGCAGAGATGCGGCAGCGGCGATGATCGGAGGCCCGCCTCGCCCATCGTCTCTCCCCGGAACGACGAAAGCCCCGCTCTCGCGGGGCTTTCTCGTAGTACCCCCAGGGGGAATCGAACCCCCGCTACCAGCGTGAAAGGCTGGCGTGCTAACCGCTACACCATGGGGGCGAGGCGGGGAGAGGACATTGTAGATGGCTGCGCCGTTTCGCCGAGCGTGGCACCATTGGTGGGCGCGTCTAGCTCATCGGGTTAGAGCACCGGACTTTTAATCCGGCGGGCTGGGTTCGAGTCCCAGGGCGCGCATCTCGCTCCGACTCCCCCGTCTCGGCGGAGCGCGCCCTGGCTCGAATCAGGAGGCCAGCTTGACGCCGTTGGCGCCCTCCGGTTCCAGTATCCCCTTGCGCTTCAGCTGCGAGATCGTCGTGTGGACGGTCGGCTTGGCGATGTTGGTGATCTCCGCGACCTCGGCGGCGGAGATGCCCGGGCGCTCGCCGACGAGCTGCAGGATCGCCTCGCGGTTGGCGCCGCGCGGCGCGCGGCGCGACTTGCCGCCGGCGTACGGCGCACGACCGGCCGGCGCGGCGGCGCGGGCACGCGGACGCGCAGGAGCTGCGCTGCCGTTGGCCGGAACGTAGTCGCCGGAGAGCGCGGCAAGCACGGCCTCCAGCTGGTCCTTCTCCTCGATCAGCGGCCGCAGTTCCTTCAGCCGCTTTTCGATATCACGTTGAATTTGCCCGACGAGATCTGCCATGTACATAACTCCTGGTGAGACGAGGGGGTCACCAAGGCTAGCAATCAGGAGGGATGGATTGAACCCCCGCTCAAAACGTCGTCAAGAACGTGGCGTTGTCCCGTTACGAATTTGACTGGTGAGGGAACGCTGACGGATCGCCGGCTCGTTCAGGAGCTGACGCAATCAAGGTTCAGGCGCTGCTCCAGCGGAGCCGGTCTGCCGATGTGAAAGCCCTGCGCATAGTCGACGCCGAGTCTGCGCAGCAGCTCAACTGTCTCGTCGTCGCCGACGTACTCCGCGATCGTCTCCTTGCCCATGCCGCGGGCGATCTCCACCGCGGCGCGGATCAGGAGTTGATCGGTTTGACTGGTGGTGCACGAGCGCACGAACTCGCCGTCGATCTTGAGGATGTCGAACGGCAGGTGCTTCAAGTAGTAGAAGGAGCCGAAGCCGGCACCGAAGTCGTCAAGCGCGAAGCGGCAGCCCAGCTCGGCCAGTCGCGAGGCGAATTCCTGCGCCCGCGGGATGTTGGCCACCGCCGTCGTCTCGGTCACCTCCAGCACCAGGTTGGCCGGATCGACCTCGTTCTCTCTCAGCTCGCGCTCGATGATCCGCAGCAGGTCGGGATCGCCGGTCGAGCTGCCGGAGATGTTGACCTCGAAGACCAGCTCGCGTCCGGCGCGACGCTGCTCGCCCATCTGGCGGATCGCCCGCGCCACGACCCAGCGGTCGATCTCCTGCATCAGGTCGAAGCGCTCGGCGATCGAGAGGAAGGCGGCCGGCGGGATCACCTCGCCCTGCTCGTCGAGCATCCGCAGCAGCAGCTCGTGCTGCCGCACGACGCCGCTGCTCAGCTCGACGATCGGCTGCGCGTAGAGCGTGAAGCGATCCTCCTCCAGCGCCTCGCGGATCCTCTCCGCCCAGGTGATGCGCGCCTTCATCCTCGAGGCGCCGCGCTCCTGCGTCGAGAAGGTGGCGGCGCGGTCGCGGCCGGCCTCCTTCGCGTCGTACATCGCGAGATCGGCGTTGACGAGCACGTCCTCGGCGCTGAGGCCGTCGCTCCCGCCGAACAGCGCGATCCCGATGCTGGTCGTGATCGGTCGGCGGCGGCCCGCCGTCGTCAGCACCGACTGCGCGCGCACGGAGGCGAGGATCGACTCGGCGACCGCCTCGGCCTCCTCCTGCCCGCCGCGCGGCATCAGCACCGCGAACTCGTCGCCGCCGAGGCGCGCCAGCACGTCGCTGTCGCGCAGGCGGCTGCGCAGTGTCTGCGCGACCTTGACGATCAGCTCGTCGCCGACGTTGTGACCGAGCGTGTCGTTGATGTGCTTGAAGCGATCGATGTCGAGCACCAGCGCCGCGCCCTCCGGACCGTAACGCTGAACACGGTGAATATGCTGATTCAGCTCGCGCTCGAACGAGCGGCGATTGAGCAGCCCGGTGAGTGGGTCGTGGTCGGCCATGTGCTGCAGCTGCGCTTCGTAGCGAATCCGCTCGCTGACGTCCTGGATCTGCCCGAGGAAGTGCAGCGGGCTGCCGTCGGCGGCGCGCACGAGCGTCGCATGGACGGCGACCCAGACGACCTGCCCGACGACGTCGACGTAGCGCTTCTCCATCCAGAAGGCGCTCTGCTCGCCGGACAGCAGTCTTTCCATCATCTCCGCGTCCTTGGACGCGTCGCCGGGGTGACTCAACTCCGAGAAGCTCATCTCCTCCAGCTCCTCGCGCGTGTAACCGGTGATCGCGCAGAGGGCGTCGTTGACCTGGATGAAGCCGCCCTCCAGGTCCGACAGGGCCATCCCGATCGGAGCGGCCTCGAAGGCGGTGCGGAAGCGCTGCTCGGCCTGCGCGATCCGCTCGACGCTCTCGCGCAGCGCCTCCTCGGCGGCGACCCGTTCGCTGACGTCGCGCACGATCGCCTGACCCTCGCGCATCTGCCCGGTGACCGGGTCGACGACGCGGCGCACGCGCGCCTCGATCCAGAGGAAGTGGCCGTCGCGATGGCGGATGCGGCTGGTGACGGTGATCGTCCCGCCCTGCTCTATGACGCGCTCGCGCGCGCCGATCACGTCGTCGCGGTCCTCGCTGTGGACGAACTCGCGCGGCTGGTGGCCGACCAGCTCCGACGGCTCGTAGCCCATCAGCTCGCGCGAGGCCGGCGAGACGTAGGTGACGACGCCGTCGGGGTCGAAGACGAGGATCATGTCGGTCGCGTTGTCGGCGAGCACGCGGTGGCGCTGCTCGGCCGCGCGCAGGTCGGACTCGGCGCGGTCGCGCTCGGCCATCCGCTCGGCGACGAGCTGCAGCGCGTAGCGCTCGCGCCGCGACGCTATCCAGATCAGCAGCCCCAGCGCGATCGTCACGATCGTGCCGCTGATCAGGATCGTCCAGGCGAGCCCGAGGTCGGTCTGCGGCCGCCCGACCTCCAGCGTCCACTCCTGACCGCCGCCGGAGAAGTTCGTCACGAGCGCGTGCGGTCCGGTCTGCGGATCGCCGAGCACGCTGTCGCCGACGATCACGGCCATCGGCACCTCGGCCGGCACGAGCGCGTTGATCCCCGCGCTCAGTGTGACCGCCGAGTAGGTCGCGACGGTGAAGCCCTCGATCAGCTCCCGTCGCTCGGCGACCGTCGCGGGCACGTCGCCGCCGCGGTAGACCGGCGCGGCGACCGAGAGCCCGCTCCAGCGCGCCCCAGGGACCCGCTGCACCGTCGTCGACTGCGCTGTGCCGGTGTCGAGCGCGGCGCGGAGCGCCAGCTGGTGCGGCGGCGAGGCGGCGAGGTCGAGGCCCGCTGCGGGACCGGGCGCGCGCGAGACGCTGTACGCGATCGGATAGCCCTCCGCCCCAGCTGCCCCGGCCGGGCGGTGGCGGACGAACCAGATCGCGTCGAACGGCGACTCGTCGAGCAGCCGCGCGGCGACCGCGTCGAACTCGTCGCGGCCGGCGCCGGGCGCGGCCATCAGCGTGGAGAGGTCGTACATGCGCGCGACGGCGCCTCTCATCGACTGCCCCAGCAGCCTGTTCGCGCGGGCGCTGACCTCCGCCTGCCACGTGATCGCCTGACTGCGTTCGTGACGCGCGGCGGCCCAGGCGCCGACGAGCGTCGCCGCCGCCAGCAGGACGACGGCGGGCAGCCCGAGCGGGACCCGCTTGGGGCGCGGGCTCATCGCGCCGCACCGCGCCCGTGCGAGCAGACGCGCACGCGCCAAATTGACGGTCTCACCGGCATCACCCCGCCTCTATCGGCAGAGGGCGCCGGTTGCGTTAGCTCAGGTGCTGCCCCGTCGCAGCGCGGCGGCGGCGGCGGCGCGCGTCGGCACCACCGGGAACAGCTCGCCGAGCCCCATGACGCTGAAGATGCGGGCGTTTCCGTCGCTCGTGTTGACGATCGCGAGCTGCCGGCCGACGGCGGCCAGTCGGCGCGCCGCCCGCAGCAGCACCTGGCAGCCGCTGGCGTCGACGAAGGCGCAGCCGGAGAGATCGACGACGAGGTCGCGGATCGGCCCGACGGTGTCGGTGTGCTCGCGCAGCCGCTCCTTCAGCTCCGGCGCGGTGAAGAGGTCCAGCTCGCCGTGCACGGCGATCACCGAGATGCCGCTCTCCTCGAGCGACTCCTCCACGAGGCCGAACGTCGTCGGCGGCGGGTGACTGTGGGGTTGGCTGGTCATGACCGGATGACGGGCGGCGCACAGGCATGACAGCCGACGTCCGCCCGTAGACCTCCGGCGGCTTCTGCCTACCCCCGGGTCGGGAGTGGAAAACGAAGCCGCGCGGAGCTGTGGTGGCTCAGTGCTTGAAGTGCCGGCGGCTGGTGAAGACCATCGCAACGCCGGCTGCGTCCGCGGCTGCGATCACTTCGGGATCGCGCACCGAGCCGCCGGGCTGGATGATCGCTGTGACGCCCGCCTTGACGGCGAGCTCCGGTCCGTCGGCGAACGGGAAGAAGGCGTCAGAGGCGAGCACCGCCCCCTCGATCGTGCCCTCGCGGGCCTTCTCGACCGCCAGCCGCACCGAGTCGACGCGGCTCATCTGCCCCGCGCCGTTGCCGACGGAGGCGTTGTCCTTCGCGATCACGATCGCGTTGGAGCGGACGTGCTTGCAGACGCGCCAGGCGAACAGCAGCTCGCTCCACTCCGCGTCGGTCGGCTCGCGTCTGGTCGCGACCGTCATCTCGGCGCGCTCCTGCGTGTCGACGTCGCGGTCCTGCACCAGCAGGCCGCCGACGACCTGCTTGAGATCGGGCTCGGCGAGGTGCAGCGGCAGGTTCTCGTCGTCCTGGAGGACCCGCATGTTTCTCTTGACCGACAGGATCTCCAGCGCCTCGTCGGAGTATCCGGGCGCGAACAGGACCTCGATGAACTGCTTCACGAGCGCCTCGGCCAGCGCGGCGTCGACCGGGCGGTTGAGGCAGACGATCCCGCCGAAGGCCGACATCGGATCGCACGCGAAGGCGCGCTCGTATGCCTCGAGCGTCGTGTCGCCGGTCGCCACGCCGCACGGGTTGTTGTGCTTGACGATCACGCACGACGGCGCCTGGAACTCGCGCGCGAGCAGGCGCGAGCCGTTGAGGTCGAGGAGGTTGTTGAACGACAGCGGCTTGCCGCCGAGCTGGCGCACGTTGCTGAGCAGGTGCGTCGGCGAGCCGACCTGCGCGTAGTAGGCGGCGCGCTGGTGCGGGTTCTCGCCGTAGGAGAGGTCGGTGACCTTCTCGAAGGCGCGCACGAACAGCTGCGGGAAGTCGTCGTTGCGCTTCTCGGAGAACCAGCGCGTGATCGCCGTGTCATAGCGGGCGGTGTAGGCGAACGCCTCCGCCGCGAGCGACTCGCGCGTGGCCAGCGACAGCTCGCCGTCGCTGGCGCGCAGCTCGTCGAGGACGGCGTCGTAGGACTCGGGCGACACCACCGGCGCGGCGAAGGCGAAGTTCTTCGCGGCCGCGCGGATCATCGTCGGGCCGCCGATGTCGATGTTCTCGATCACCTCGGAGTCGGCGACGCCGCGGCGCGCGACGGTCTGCTCGAACGGATAGAGGTTGACGCAGACGAGGTCGACCATCTCGACGGCGGCGTCGCGCGCGGCCTCGAGGTGGGAGGGGTCGTCGCGGACCGCGAGCAGGCCGGCGTAGAGCTTCGGATGGAGCGTCTTGACGCGCCCGTCCATGATCTCCGGGAAGCCGGTGAAGTCGGTGATCGAGCGGTGCGGGATCCCGGCGTCGGCGAGCGCGCCGGCCGTGCCGCCGGTCGACACCAGCTCGACGCCGAGGTCGGCGAGGCCACGCGCGAAGTCGACGATCCCGGTCTTGTCGGAGACCGACAGCAGAGCGCGGCGGATCGCGACCTTGCCGGGCGCGGTGAGGGCGAGGTCGTTGGAGGTCTCTTGCGACATCGGCAGCAGAGGATAGGCGAGCGGGCCGGCGAATGAAGCCCGGCTGGACGCCGGCTCAGCGGTCGAGCAGCACGCGCCGCGGATCGTCCGGGTCGATCCGCACCGCGCCGCGGGCGATCATGCGGATCGCCTCCGGCAGCAGCGCGTGCTCGATCGTGTGGATCTGCTCGAAGACCTCGTCGGCCTCGCGCGCATGCGGCAGCTCGACGGCGCGCTGGAGGATGATCGGCCCGGTGTCGACGCCCTCGTCGACGAAGTGGACGGTGACGCCGAAGACGCGCACGCCGTGCGCGAGCGCCTGCTCGACCGCTCTGAGCCCCGGGAAGGCCGGCAGCAGCGCGGGATGGACGTTGACGACCCCGAGCGGGAAGCGCGCCAGGAACGACGGCGTCAGCAGCTGCATGTAGCCGGCCAGCACGACCAGGCGCGCGCCGCGGCCCTCGATCCAGTCGGCCAGCGCGGTGTCGCGCGCGGCGCGGTCGGCGTGGTCGGCGAGCGGGAAGGCGGCCGTCGCGACGCCGGCGTTGCGGGCGCGCTCCAGCGCCGGCGCGTCGGCGACGTTGGAGCCGACGGCGACGACCTCGATCCCGTCGCGGCCGTGGACGGTGTCGAGGATCGCCTGCAGGTTGGAGCCGGTGCCGGAGGCGAGCACGGCGATCGGGAAGGTGTCAGTCATTACGTTGAGAGGTCTCCTCGGCCGCGCAAGCGAGCCCCTGGGCGAGTTTGCGAACGGAAGGCGTGCCGCTAGGCGAGTCTTTCGCGGCCACCGTACCCTGCTTCGTCCGCAGCGCGCCGCGCGCCAGCAGCATGTCGACCCGCTGCGTCACCTGGTCGCCGCGCAGCTGCGGGAAGGCGCCGTACTGCGGCAGGCCGTCCCACGCGTGCTGCGCGATCGCGCGCGAGCGGCTGCCGCGCAGGATCTCGGCGATCTGCGTGCGCGTGACCGCCGGCGCGGCGGCGGCGATGACGGCGAGGATCGCCTCGTCGAGATCGGCCTCGCGGCGGCGCGCGGCGACCGCCGGACCGGGCGGCGCGATCGCCGGATCGCAGACGTCGCAGCAGATCACGCCGGGGTCGGTCTCCGGCGCGGCACGGTCGCCGAAGTGGCGCAGCAGCGCGGCGCGGCGGCATCTGCGCTGCTCGACGAAGCCCCAGATCGCGCGGTATTGGCGCCAGCGCACTCTCTGCGCCTCGCCGGCCGACGCCTTGCAGGCTCTCAGCGCGCCGCGCTCCCATTCGCCGAGCAGTCTCCCTATCGCGCGATCGGGCGGCGACGGCGCCGGCTGCACGACGCCGGCGCGCGCGAGGTGCCCGACGATCGCGCGGGCGCCGTCGCGATCCATGCCGGCGACGTCGGCGA
>DATIOB010000076.1:0-1826 GCA_035473605.1 Conexibacter sp. | reverse complement strand
CGCGTCATCCAGAGCTGCTCCGAGACCGTCCTCGGCAGCGCTGCCCGTGTCGAGATCGTCGCGCTCGACGCGCCGCTGCCCGCCGGCGCGCAGCAGGTCGAGCCCGCGTCGACGACGGCGGTCATGCCGGCTCGACGCGGTGGTCAAGCCGCCGCCGACGAGGCCTTCAACCCGAAGTACACCTTCGACCAGTTCGTGATCGGCGACGGCAACCGCCTCGCCCACGCCGCCGCTCTCGCCGTCGCCGAGCTGCCCGGCCAGGCGTACAACCCGCTCTTCATCTACGGACCGCCCGGCCTCGGCAAGACCCACCTGCTGCACGCCATCGGCAACTACGTGCGCGAGTACGGCGACGGCCTGACCGTCCGCTACACGACGATCGAAGCGTTCACCAACAGCTTCATCAACGCGCTCAACACGAAGGCCGTCGACGACTTCAAGCGGCGCTACCGCGACACCGACATCCTCCTGATCGACGACGTCCAGTTCCTCGAGAGCAAGGCGAAGACCGAGGAGGAGTTCTTCCACACCTTCAACGCGCTCTACGAGACCGGCAGCCAGCTCGTCGTCACCTGCGACCGTATGCCGCGCGACATGAACGCGCTCGCCGACCGCCTGCGCGAGCGCTTCGAGTCGGGCCTCGTGACCGACATCCGCCCGCCCGACCTCGCGACGCGCATGACGATCCTGCGCAAGCGCGTCCAGCACGACGGCGTCCAGCTCGCCGATCCCGATGCGATCGCGCCGATCGCCGATCGCATCACGACGAACATCCGCGCGCTCCAGGGCGCGCTGATCCGCGTCGTCGCCTTCCACTCGCTGACGGGCAGACCGATCGACAAGGCGCTCGTGACACACGTGCTCGACGGGCTCTACCCCGGCGCCAGTGCGCCGCGGCAGCGGACCGTCACGGAGATCCAGGAGGCCACCTGCGAACGGCTGGGCGTCTCCCCGGAGGCGCTGCGCTCACCGGATCGCAGCGCCCGCGTCGCATGGGCGCGACAGGTCGCGATGTACCTCGCCCGAGAGCTGACCGACGAGACGCTGCCTGCGATCGGCCGCGCCTTCGGTGGACGCAACCACACGACCGTCCTGCACGCCTGCAGACGCGCAACCGAGCGGATGGCGTCCGACGCCGAGGCCTACGAACTCGTGCGCGCGCTCACCGCTCGCCTGCAGGAGCCCGATGCCGACCGGAGTTCCTGACAGACTGTTGACCCTTCGGGCGCGCCGATGTGCGCAGCCTGCCCGCAACCTGCGGCTTTTCGACGACTTGTGCACATCTTCCTGCCCTCTATGACGAAGATCTCCCTTATCTCGAGGTATCCATCGTGAAGATCTCGGCCGCGCGAGAGGAACTCCTCGCCCAGCTTCAGACCGTCAGCCGCGTCGCTTCGACGCGGGTCCAGGCGCTCGCCGGGGTCCAGCTGATCGCGGCCGGCGGCCGCGTCGAGCTGCGGGCGACCGACCAGGAGATCACGCTGCGCGTCCCGCTCGACGCCGTGATCGAGCGGGAGGGCACGGTGCTGCTGCCGGCTCGGCTGCTCGTGGACGTCGTGCGCTCGCTGTCGGCGCCGAACGTCTCGTTGGAGCAGCGCCCGGCCGAGCAGGACGTCGAGCTGGTTGCCGGCAACGCTCAGTTCCACATCCGCACGCTGCGCAACGAGGACTTCCCCGCCTTCCCCGAGCCGGAGTCCGACGGCGTCGTAACGGTCCCGGCGCGCGCCTTCGTCGACACCGTCCTGCGCGTCGCCAACTCGGCCTCGCGTGACGAGACCCGCCCCGTCCTGACCGGGATCATGGTCTCAGCCTCCGAGCGCGAGCTG